>JBBSMO010000342.1:0-3852 GCA_038233155.1 Longimicrobiales bacterium | reverse complement strand
GAACCGGGGGTGCGAGTGCTGGACACCGCCACTCCGCTCCGGCAACTGCCGGTAGACTGGCGAGCGATCGAAGGGCGGCGCAACCACGACCTGCGCAAGCTCCAGCAGATGCAGCAATACGCCTATCTCGACCGCTGCCGGCGCTCATTCCTACTCGCCTACTTCGGGGACCCGTCGCCGGTCCGCGAGTGCGAGGCGTGCGACGTCTGCCTCGGCGTCGCCGAGAAGGCCGGCAGCTCGTCGCCTAAGAAGCGGGAGCCGGCGCAAAGCGACAGCGCCGCGGGGCAGGATTCCGCCGCGGGCGGTGACGCAGCGCTAACGGAGGAGCAGGAAGTTCGTGCGCAGGCGCTGCGGGCACTGCGGCGCGACCTCGCGCAGGCGCGCGATCTGCCGCCCTTCTTCATCTTCAGCGACCGCACCTTGCGCGCGTTCGCCCGGGACATGCCCGCCGAACCGGAGGCGCTGCTCGCGGTGCCTGGCATCGGCACCAAGAAGATCGAGGCGTTCGGCAAGCCACTGCTCGATCTGCTGCGCCGCCAGCAGGGGCTCCAGCCGCTCGGCGATGAGCCGCTCGCGGTCGCTACGCCGGTCTCGCGCCACTCCGCAGTCGCCGCCGCCTTCGACAGCGGCGACCCCGCGCAGGCGGCGCTGTACGGGGGCCTGCGAGAGCTGCGCACCCGCCTCGCATCCTCACAGCAGGTGCCCGCCTACTGCATTTTTTCAGACCGTACCTTGGTCCACATCGCCGGGCGGCGCCCTACCACACCGGCTGAGCTGCTTTCGGTTCCCGGCATCGGCGACGCCAAGCTCGAGCGCTATGGCGAGGACATTCTGCGCCTCTGCCGCGGCTCCGTCTGAGCGCCCGCAGCTACCGAGCTTGCGGCAAGGTTGTTAGATTGAAGCGTTTGCGACCGATCCTCCGCCCGCACGCGAGCTTTGATGGACCAGTTTCTGAACGACAACCACCGCATGATCCAGGAGATGGTGCGTGATTTCGCCCAAAACGAAATCGCGCCGGTAGCTCGTGAACTCGACCAGCACTCCGAATTTCCGTGGGACAACGTCAAGAAGATGGCCGGGCTCGGCTTGTTCGGCATCCCCTGGTCCGAGGAGCTCGGCGGTGCGGGAATGGACGACATCAGCTACATGCTCGTGATTCACGAGCTAGCCAAGGTAGATGCCTCGCACGCGATCACCATCTCCGCCCACACCACCCTCGGCACCTCGCCCATCGTCAATTTCGGCACGTCGGCCCAGCAGGAGCGCTACGTTCCGCTGCTCGCTAGTGGCCAGGTGCTGGGCGGCTTCGGCCTCACCGAGCCGGGGGCCGGGTCCGACGCGGGCGGTACCCAGACCCACGCCGTCAAGGCCGATGGCGGCTGGATAATCAACGGTACCAAGAACTTCATCACCCACGCCGGCGTCGGCGAGGTTTTTGTCGTAACCGCGGTCACTGAACCGGGAGCGGGCACCAAAGGAATCACCTCCTTCATCCTGAGCAAGCCCACGGTAGATCTCGAGCGCGCGAAGGAGCTGGGGATCGGGCACACGGACCAGCTCGACTTCACGGCGGGCGTGCGTTCCGGAAAGAAGGAGGACAAGATGGGGTGGCGCGCCTCGGACACGCGCGAACTGATCATGGAGGACGCCTTCGTCCCGGATGAGGATGTGCTCGGGGAGCCGGGGCGCGGCTTCATCAACTTCATGCAGACGCTGGACAGCGGCCGCATCGGGATCGGAGCGCTCTCGCTCGGCATTGCTGAAGGCGCCTTCGAGCAGGCGCTCCGGTATTCCCAGGAGCGCTCGCAGTTCGGTCAGCGCATCAACGAGTTCCAGGGCATCCAGTTCATGCTATCGGACATGGCGACCGAGATTGAAGCCGCGAAGCACCTCGTCTACCACGCCGCGTGGCGCAAGCAGGAGGGGCTGCCCTTCGGCAAAGAGGCGGCGATGGCGAAGCTGTTTGCCAGCGAACTCGCGATGCGTGTCACGACCAAGGCGGTGCAGATTCACGGCGGCTACGGCTACACCAAGGACTACCCCGTAGAGCGGATGATGCGCGATGCGAAAATCTGCGAAATCGGCGAGGGAACCAGCGAGATCCAGCGGATCGTCATCGCCCGCCATCTGCTGAGGGAGTTGAATGCGTAACACCACGATGCGGGCGGCAACGGGAGAGTCGCCCCGGCGGGGCGTTTGTACGGACGGAGTCTGTGCGCGTTTTCGGCCGTTGCTGGCTGTTCCCTGTTCCCTGCTCCCTGTTCCCTGCAGTTGTTCATGAAGCGCGAGATCTTGATGAACACGACGGCCAGCGAGACCCGCGTAGCGATTCTCGAGGACGACGTGCTGGTCGAACTGATGGTGGACAGGCCGGAGACAGCGCGGATTGTGGGAGATGTTTTTCTCGGCCGGGTAGAGGCGGTGCTGCCGGGCATCCAGGCCGCATTCGTCGACATCGGCACCGGGAAGGCAGCCTTTCTCCATGCTTCGGACGTGGGGACGGAGGAGGAGAGCGGGGGAGGGGAAGACGACGATGATGACGAGGGGAATGGCAACGGCCGCCGCAGCCGCCGTTACCCGCCCATCCAGGATGTCGTCCGCAAGGGTGACACGATGCTGGTGCAGGTCACCAAGGAGCCGATCAGCACCAAGGGGCCCAGGGTAACGGCCGAGGTGTCGCTGCCGGGGCGCTTCCTTGTCTACATGCCCGGCTCGGACCACGTCGGCGTCTCGCGCAAGATAGACGACCGGGAGGAGCGCGCACGGCTGCGGGCGCTGGCCCGCGAGATTCTGCCCGAAAAGGCCGGCGGGGTGATCGTGCGGACTGTAGGTGAGGAACTGACGCGGGAAACGTTCGAGCGCGAGTTGAAGGGGCTGCTCAGCACCTGGAAAGGGATCAAACGCCTGGCCGCGCGCGCG
The DNA here is from genome assembly GCA_038233155.1 of Longimicrobiales bacterium. Classification (GTDB taxonomy): domain Bacteria; phylum Gemmatimonadota; class Gemmatimonadetes; order Longimicrobiales; family Longimicrobiaceae; genus JBBSMO01. The sequence goes on along the minus strand of JBBSMO010000342.1, from coordinate 933 downwards.
CGAGCCCCGGCCGCGATCCACCGGGAGGCGAAGCTGACGAAGGGCATCATCCGCGATCTGTTCTCGGAGAAGGTAGACTCGCTGATCATCGACGACCAGCAGGTCTACAACGAGGTGCGCAGCTACCTGGATTCGGTGGACGAATCGCTGCTCGAGCGCATCAAGCTATACGACGGCAGCGAGCCGCTCTTCGACAAGTACGAGATCGAGGCCGAGATCCAAGAGGCGTTCCAGCGGCGGGTGACGCTCCCGTCTGGCGGGTACATCATCGTCGAACCGACGGAAGCGTTGGTCTCCATCGATGTGAACACCGGCCGCTACACAGGGAAGAAAGATCCCGAAAAGACGATTCTGCGCACCAACATCGATGCGGCTCGGGAAATCGCACGGCAGTTGCGGCTGCGGGATATGGGCGGGATCATCGTGTGCGACTTCATAGACATGGAGTCGCAGCAGAACCGGGAGCGGGTGCTGCAGGAGTTGCGGCTGCACCTGAGCCGTGACCGTGCCCGGACCAAGACCTTCCAGATCTCCGAGCTCGGCCTGGTGGAAATGACGCGGCAGCGGGTACGGCCATCGCTGTACCAGCAGCAGACCATCTCCTGCCCCTGCTGCTCTGGAACGGGCCGTATCTTCACCCCGGAGACGGTGATACGGCGCATCGAACGTACGGTGAGGCGCATCGGCACCAACGGCGGCGAAACGTCTTTGATCGCGCGCGTTCATCCCGAGGTTGCACTGTACGTGATCGAGCAAGAGAGCGGTGTGCTGAAGAAGCTCGAGGCCGCGCACTCGCTGCAGCTCACCCTGCGCGACGACCCGCTGATGCAGCAGGACGAGTTCAGGCTGATTTCGGGAACCACGCACCAGGACATCACGCAACGCTACACGGCTAGCTGACGGGCGGTTGACAGCGACCGGCTTTCGGCCGAT
>JBBSMO010000341.1:0-3856 GCA_038233155.1 Longimicrobiales bacterium | reverse complement strand
CCAGGAGAGAGAGACCGATGATGCGCTTTCCCGTTGGTTTTCATCGCACCCCGTTACGGGAGACCGCATTGCGGATCTCGAGCGGCGCATAGGCCGAGAAGAACGCAAGGAGCACGCGCCGCTGATCACGAATGTAGATTCGTACGCTGATTTCCTGCGCCGCCTCGAGCGTACGGGCGGCAGCCGCGCGCAATGACGGCGGAAGCAAGCCGCAGGCAGCCGCCGGTGGTGCTATCCGTCGCCGGCTCCGACAGCGGCGGCGGCGCCGGCATCCAAGCCGATCTCAAGACCTTTCACGCGTTCGGTGCCTTCGGCACGACGGCGGTTACGGCGATCACAGCGCAAAACACCCTCGGTGTGCAGGCAGTTCACCCGGTCCCCGTACCAATAGTGCGGCTGCAAATTGAGGCGGTAGTGAACGACCTCGCCCCTGCAGCAGTGAAAACCGGGATGCTCGCGACCGCTGAACTGGTGGCGGCCGTCGCCGACAGCATCCGCCAGCATGCACTTCCGAACTTCGTGCTCGACCCCGTCATGGTCGCCACCAGCGGCGACCGGCTGCTGGATGCGGATGCAGAAGGCACCCTTTTCCGCAAGCTCCTCCCGCTGGCTCTTCTGGTAACCCCTAATTTGGCTGAGGCCGCGCTGCTGACCGGGACCACCGTCGGAAATGTCGAACAGATGCGCATCGCGGCGGCCCGCCTCGTCGCTTCGGGCGCCGGGGCAGCTCTGGTGAAAGGCGGCCACCTGCCGGGTTCCGAGACGGTGGACGTGCTTTGGGATGGCGAACGATTCCACGAATGGCGCCACCCGCGGGTCTACACCCCCAGCACCCACGGCACCGGCTGCACCCTTTCCGCCGCGATCGCGGCGGGGCTTTCCCACGGGCGCCCTCTGCTGCGCGCCGTCGATGATGCGCTCGGCTTCGTACGCCGCGCGATCATCGCCGCACCAGGCCTCGGCAGCGGCAACGGCCCGCTCAACCATTTTGTAAGGGTGACGAATTTCAAAAGAGGATTGCAGAACGACCGAGCAGATCCACCCTCCCCGGCCGCTTAATATCGCCGGTCGTATCACCAAGCCCCGGGGTCTCACTCACTTCTCCTGTCCTTTGTCATTCTGAGGGAGCTTGCGACCGAAGAATCTCTCGCGGTAACCGCGGGAGATCCTTCGCTGCGCTCAGGATGACAGCACACGCCTGTATCATGTTTCTGCTATCACCCCCGCTAATCTCCATACCTACACCCTGCAATTACCTCTTCAGCAGATAATCCGCCAGCAAGTACCCCAGGGTCAGTCCGAGCACCATCAGCGCACCGTATACCGTCGGCGGCGCCGGAATCGGCAGCCGGAGCAGGCGCACGATTCCGCCGATGGCCAACGCCACGAGGATTCCCACCCAGGCGTCAAGCTTCATGGGGCAGCGCGCGAGGAGGTGCTTGCCAGGAGCGGGAGCAGCGCATCCAGCAATGCTCCCATCTTGTCCTTCGCGCTCGCGCCGGCCCGCATCACTTCTTCGTGCGAGAGCGGCTCGCCCGTCAGCCCCGCGGCGAGATTGGTGACGCAGGAAAAGCCAATCACCCTCATGCCGGCGGCACGGGCGGCAATCACCTCGGGCACGGTGGACATGCCGATCGCATCCGCGCCGAACCGGATCAACATCTTGACCTCGGCGGGGGTTTCATAGCTGGGGCCCAGCACCGCTGCGTAGACGCCTTCGTGCAGCTTGACGCCTAGCCGGAGCGCCGCTGCACGTGCCTGTTGCCGGAGCGTTGCGTCAGACGGCTCGGACATGTCGGGGAAGCGCGGCTCCTGCCCCAGAACGGCGCCGGTCGATGGGTTGAGCCCCAGCAAGTTGATGTGGTCCGAAATCAACATGAGGTCGCCCGGCCGCATCCCCGCGCGTGTACCGCCCGCGGCGTTGGTGATCAGCAGATCGGGCACGCCCAATGCCGCGAACGCGCGCACCGGCCGCACCACCGCCGCGGGTTCGACGCCTTCGTACAGGTGGAAGCGGCCTTGCATGATGGCCACGGGAATCCCGTTCAGGGTGCCCGCAACCACCGCGCCCGAATGGCCTTGCACCGTCGAGCGGGCGAAGCCGGGAATCGCTTCGTACCCGATGCGGACCGGGTCAGGAACGCGCGCGGCGATATCACCGAGGCCGGAGCCGAGCACCAGCAGGGCTCGCGGAATCTCCGGCAGGCGCCCGCGCAGAAAGGCAGCCGCCACGGCAACCGCGGCGGCTTCATCCAACTCCAGGTTTACTTCGTCAACGGCCATTGCCCGGGATCATAGGGGCCCCCGCGCCCTCACGTCAATCCGGGGGGCGGAGTGATCCCCGCAACCGAAGACACGGGTTACCGAGCCAGACCGGGACGTGGGTGAGCTCTTGCTGACGGGTAACCCGCGACCCCTCGGCCGGAGCCACTCTGCCAACATGGCACATACAGCGGTGCTTCCCTGTCGGAATCGCAGGAAAACCGCGCCGTTTGTTGGCATATCGGTTGCACCTGGAAGGCGCGGCAGGCGAGACCGCGGCCGGTAGCTGCCCGCCAGAAATCGCACCCTACATATCGCAATCAGGAGACGGAATGGCAAAGGTTATCGGAATCGACTTGGGCACCACCAACTCCGTGGTGGCTGTAATGGAGGGCGGGGACCCAGTGGTGATCCCGAACGCGGAGGGCGGCCGGACTACACCTTCTGTGCTTGCATTTACCAAAGATGGCGAGCGGCTGGTCGGGCAGGTGGCGCGGCGGCAGGCGATCACGAACCCGCAGAACACGATCTTCTCGATCAAGCGCTTCATGGGGCGCAAGGAGTCCGAGGTACAGGCGGAGGAGAAGATCGTCCCGTACGAGGTGGTGAGCGGCGCCAACGGAATGGCGACGGTGAAGGTGCCGAATGGCGAGAAGAGCTTTTCGCCGCCCGAGATCTCGGCGATGATCCTTCAGAAGATGAAGCAGACCGCGGAAGATTATCTCGGCCAGTCGGTCGAGCAGGCGGTGATCACCGTGCCGGCGTACTTCAACGATGCGCAGCGGCAGGCCACGAAGGACGCGGGCAAGATCGCGGGGCTCGAGGTGCTCCGCATCATCAATGAGCCGACGGCCGCTGCGCTCGCCTACGGGTTGGACAAGAAGAAGGACGAGATGATCGCCGTGTACGACCTTGGCGGCGGCACCTACGACATCTCCATTCTCGAACTCGGCGAGGGTGTGTTCGAGGTCAAGGCCACCAATGGCGATACGCATCTGGGCGGTGACGACTTCGACCAGCGCATCATCGACTGGCTAGTGACGGAGTTCAAAAAGGATCAGGGTATCGACCTTTCCCAGGACCCGATGGCGCTGCAACGGCTCAAAGAGGCGGCCGAGAAGGCGAAGATGGAGCTCTCGACGACCGCATCTACGGACATCAACCTGCCCTTCATCACGGCGGACCAGAGCGGCCCCAAGCACCTGAACATGTCGCTGACGCGTGCCAAGTTCGAGCAGCTGGCAGACGACCTGATCCAGCGCACGATCCCGCCGATGAAGAAGGCGCTCGAGGACGCCGGGCTCAAGCCGGACCAGATAGACGAGGTCATTCTGGTGGGGGGTTCAACCCGCATTCCGAAGATCCAAGAAATCGTCAAGGACTTCTTTGGCAAGGAGCCTCACAAGGGCGTGAACCCGGACGAGGTCGTAGCGATTGGCGCGGCCATTCAGGGCGGCGTACTGGCTGGTGATGTCAAGGACGTGCTCCTGCTGGACGTGGCGCCGCTGTCGCTGGGAATTGAAACGCTCGGCGGGGTAATGACGACGCTGATCCCGCGCAACACGACGATTCCGACCAAGAAGACGGAGACGTT
>JBBSMO010000340.1:0-3861 GCA_038233155.1 Longimicrobiales bacterium | reverse complement strand
CCCATCGAGAACCTCGACCGCTTCCCGCCCGGCACGCGCATCTACCTGTTCGAGTGGGTCACCTACGATGAGGGGCCGGCCAGCGTTCCCGGCACCTGGCTCCGCCGGACGTGGAACGGCGGCACGCCGCAGCCTGTCGCGGGGCCGGTCGCAGCGGGCGAAGGGCTCGTATTGCGCTACTTTGACAACACCGGCGCTGTGGCGACTCCGTCCGCGGCGGCCGACCGCGACCGGGTCGCCAGCATCCGCGTGCGCGTCACTACTCAGAGCCGCGCTACCTTCGGCGGCGTACCACAGGCCGACAGTGATTCTACCACCCTCTACCTACGAAACCGCTTATGTACAGCCGTAGCCTGCAGTTGAGTTCGCGGCTGCGGGACCAGCGCGGCATCGCGCTGCCCCTCTCGCTGCTCGCGCTGATCGTCGTAACTCTGATCGTGACGGGGGTGCTGCTCACCAGCACCACGGAAGTCGCTCTGAGCCACGCGCACCAGGACGCCACGCGCAACCTGTACATCGCCGAAGCGGGGCTCTACAGCTATGTCGCGCGCATCCCCATCACGGGCGCGGCGACGGTCACGCACACGCCGTACTTCCGCCCCGCGGAGGAAGCGGCCACGATCCAGATCGAGCGGATGCTGAGCGCGCCCTTCGGCACCAACACGCCGCAGGACACCACCTTCATCTACTCGCTCACCTCTCGCCCGGCGGGCGGCGGGCGCGGAGTGACGGCACAGGTGCAGATCGACCGGATGGCGATGCGCACCTTCGCCTCCGACATCCAGTCCGCACTCACCTGCGACTCGTGTGATGCGGGCGGCGATACCCAGATCAGCAACGGCAGTGACGGCGTGTACTGCAACCCCGCCGATTCGGTGAACAACGCGGTGCTGCACGCCGACAGCGGGAATTTCGAATCGGGCGGCAGCTCCGTGATCCGCGGGTCGGTCGAACAGAGCAGTCTAGGCGCAGCCGAGCTGTTCGAGTCGGTGCTCGGCGCCCCAATCCGCGATGTGGCATTCGCCGCGGACCTGAAGTTCGGCACCATCTTCAACGAACCCGAATACACGGGCACCAACGCCAGCTCGGTGAAGAAGATCCAGGGGCAAAACATCCCCGCGGTTCATACCAAGTTCAACTGGGGCTGCCCGGGCGCGATGGACACCAAGGATAACTGCGGAGCTGCCCCGTACATGGACACAACGTACGCGCCGATCGTCGCGATCGACGCACAAGGGGGACAGGTGAACATCAACGGCGACCACGGCCAAGGGATGTTGATCGTCATCAACGGTGATCTCAAGGTGAACGGCAACTTCCTGTACAAAGGCATCATCGTATCCGAAGGCAGCATCTTCATGGGTGGTGCCGGCGGCAATCAGGGCGGCGCCAAGATCGAGGGGGCGGTGATCGCCGCCGGCTCGCTCGAGTTCGCCGAGGACGACTCGCAGGCGACCGGCAACAGCGTGATCCGCTACAACAAGTGCGCGATTGACCTGGTCACGGAATCGTTCAACAGCAAACCGGACCGCTACGGCGCGCCCACCATTCGCGGGCGGCCATTCGGCTGGTTCGAAGTGGTTCGCTGAACCGCAATCCTCTCTGCTTCTGCCGACAAGCCAGCAGAACCGCCCGCCTGGCCGCCGCCAGGCTGGCGGTTCTGCATTTGCAACGGCCCGGGCGGATGAGGCGTTTATCTTCGCGGCAACTTCTGACGACCCCTGAACGCAAATGAGCGACACTTCCGGTTCCGTCCCCGCGTCTGGGCAGCCTACCGACTCCGCCGCGGGCGGCGCGGCCAAGCGGGGCGAGCTTGCTCTGGTCCTCACGGGCGGCGGCTCGCGCGCAGCATACCAGGTGGGAGTGCTGCGCGGCGTCGCTCGTTCGTTCCCGGAGCTGCACATCCCGATCCTCACCGGGGTTTCGGCGGGGGCAGTGAACGCCGGTCACCTGGCCGCGCATCATGGCACCTTCCAGCAGGCGGTGGCCGAACTGGTCGGGCTCTGGTCCGAGCTCACCCCCGAGCGGGTCTTTCGCGTGGACGCGCCGTCCCTCGCTTTGGGTGTGGCTTCCTGGAGCGCGAGGCTGCTGAGCGGCGGGCGCTTAGGCGAGCGCCGCTTCCGCGGGTTGGTAGACACCGAGCCCCTCCAGCAATTTCTCACGGAAGCGCTTGCACCCGTGGGCTGCGAGCTTACCGGCATCGACTACAACCTGAATCGCGGCACGCTGAAGGCGGTGGCGCTGAGCTCTACGAGCTACACCACCGGTCAGTCTGTGGTCTGGGTACAGGGGCGCGAGATCGAAACCTGGGAACGGCCGAAGCGGCGCGCCGTGCAGACGCGCCTGGGTGTCGAGCACATCATGGCTTCGGCCGCACTGCCGCTCATCTTTCCTGCAGTCCGGATCGGACGAGACTGGTACGGCGACGGCGGCATCCGCCTCACAGCGCCCTTGTCGCCCGCGCTTCACCTGGGGGCGAAAAAGATTCTCGCCATTTCTACCAAGTACGACCGCTCTCAGGCGGAGGCCAACCGGCCGGTTACCCCCGGCTACCCGCCGCCGGCCGCGGTGCTCGGCGTGCTCTACAACGCCATATTCCTCGACCTGATAGACCAGGACGTGCTGCGGATGCGGTTGATGAACCGCCTCCTCGAGCACCTCGAACCGGCGGAACGCAACGGGATGCGCGTCATAGACCTGCTCGTGATTCGCCCCTCGCGGGACCTCGGCCGCCTCGCGGGGGAATACGAGCCGCGGCTGCCGCGCGCCTTCCGCTTTCTGACACGCGGACTCGGCACCCGCGAAACGGCCAGCCCCGATCTGCTGTCGCTGGTGATGTTCCAAGATGACTATCTGCGGCGCTTGATGGAACTGGGGGAGGCCGACGCGGAGGCGAACTCGTCACGGGTGGCGGCGCTGCTCGAGGCGTGACTTGGCCGCGCGGCCAGAATCGTGCGGAGGTTCGCCCCGGTGTCCCTCGAACCTTTCTTACCATGGGCAATGCAGAAGTTCACGCTGCAGTTCTCGAGCAGATCCGCCGCCCGTTAGATCCTGAAGAGTACGAGCAGATCCGCAAGGAGTGGAAGGTCCATTCCATCGCGGAAGATGCCCGCGACATCCCCGGGCTTATTTCCACTCTCACGCCTGACTGCCGGTACGAAGTCGTCGGAACTGGCGCGGTCTGGGACGGGCACGATGGTGCGCGGCGCTTCTACACCGAGCTGCTTGCCGCCTTCCCGGACATCCACTTCGATCTGCAGAACATCGTGATCGGCCCGCAAGGGGTGTGGGAAGAAGCTCGCGTCACCGCCACCCACCGCGGTGACTGGCTGGATATGCCCGCCACGGGTGAAGCCGTCGAATTCACCGTCACCATCCTCTTCCCTTGGGACGCCGGGCGGAAGAAGTTCCGCGGCGAGCGCGTGCATTTTTTCTACGAACGTGAAGACTTGGCGGCGTGATTCCGCTGGTGCACCGCCGCCCTTGACCCCAACAGACCCGTGGCCGATTCCCTAGACGCGCGAGAGCGCCCTCCGTCCCCTACCGCAGGAGATGCGAGTACACCAGCGGCCGCCGAGGGTCATCATTGGTGGCTCGGTCGGCACGCGACGCGCGTGTGGCACCGCTTTCGGACGCAATGGTCCGCCGTCCCGCGCGGACGGCGGCGAACGTTTCTGCTGGACCTCGCCGTGGGGCTCGGCCTCTGCATCGCTTTCGTGCTCGGGCTGGACCTGCTCGGGATGCATTGGGCTGGGGAGGCCGCCCTTCCCGGCGAGCGCGCGCTGCTACAGCGTGTGATCGACATCTTGCCTGTTTCGCTGAGAGACGCTCTGTGGCTCGAAATTCCAGGACACTTCGTCT
>JBBSMO010000339.1:0-3864 GCA_038233155.1 Longimicrobiales bacterium | reverse complement strand
GGCGGCAGCAGTTGTGATCCGGAGGATCGCGACCGTGCCAGATTCAGCATGACTACCTATTGTCTTTTTCAGGGAACCAGATGGCTGTTCTGATCTTGCCGAAGAAAATCGCTCCCTGGCCGCGCCCAGGCGGGCGGTCTCTGATCACCATTGTGGCCCTCGCGCTCGCCTCGTGTGCCCCCGCAGGGTCCGAAACGGCACCGGCACCGGCGCCCCCGCCCGCCGCGGTGGGCGGGGCCGAGATTCTGTGGGACGAGTTCGGCATTCCGCACATCTATGCGCAGGACAACGCCGGGTTGTTCGGTGCCTTCGGGTGGGCGCAGATGCGCAACCATGGCGACCTGCTGCTGCGCCTTCTGGGACAATCGCGCGGGCGCGGCGCCGAGTATTGGGGGCCAGAGCTGCTGGACGATGACCGCTGGCTGCTCAACATGCGCGTGCCGGAGCGCGCCCGCGAGGCGGACGCCGCCTGCAGCGGCGAGATCTGCGGCTATCTGGATGCGTTCGTCGCGGGAATCAATGCCTACGCGGCGGCACACCCGGACTCGCTGGCGGACGAGGTCGAGGCGGTGCTTCCCGTCACCCGCGCCGACATCATGGCCAATGCGATGGCGACAGGGCTGCTCTTTTCGTCCGCCCGGCAGGGCGCCGCCCGGTGGAGCGAGCCCCGCGGCTCGAACGCCTGGGCGATCGGCCCTTCAAAGTCCGCGAGTGGCAACGCGATGCTCTTAGCCAACCCGCACCTCCCGTGGGGCGGCGCCTTCACCTGGTTCGAGGCGCACCTTTCCGGTCCCGGCGTAGATGCGTACGGCGCCGCCCTGGTCGGCATGCCCGTCCTCAATATCGCCTTCAACCAAAGTCTCGGCTGGACTCATACGGTAAACACGCAGGATGCCGAGGACCTGTACGAGCTCACGATCGAGGGCGACGGCTACCGCTGGGATGGCGGGGTGCGAGCCTTTGAAACCGATACCGTGAGCATCCGCGTGCAGCAGGCCGACGGCAGCCTTGCCGAAGAAACTCTCGTGCGCCGCCGCTCGGTGCATGGGCCGGTCCTGGCGACCCGCGGTGGCGCGGCGCTCGCCTTGCAGGCCGCCTACAGCCCGGCTGCCGAGGGGTTTCTGTTTCTGCAGTGGTGGGAGATGATGCGCGCGGACAACCGCGTCGCATTCGAGCGGGCCCTCGCCCGCAACAAGATCGTAGGACAGAACATCACCTACGCAGATAGAGATGGCAACATCCTCTACGCTTACGGCGCGATGACGCCGCGCCGGCCACGCGGCGACTACACCTTCTGGCAGGGCCTGATCCGCGGGGATACGTCGGCGCTGCTCTGGCAGGGAGAACACACCTACGCGGAGATGCCGCGGGTGCTGAACCCGCCGTCGGGTTGGGTGCAGAACGCCAACGACGGCCCGTGGTACTCGACCTACCCCGTCGCTTTGGATCCCCAGTCCTTTCCCAGCTACTTCGCGCCGGGCGGGCTAGACTTCCGCCCGCAGCAGTCGATCCAACTGCTGCTCGAAAGCGGCAAACTGTCGCTGGACGAGATGATCCGCCTGAAACACTCGACCGAGATGGAGATGGCCGTGCGGCTGGTGCCCGACCTGGTCGCGGCAGCCCGTGCCAGCGAATCCGCCCTCGCGCGCCAGGCGGCTGATGTGCTCGGGCAGTGGGACCTCAGCGCGGATGCCGGCAGCCGCGGCGGTGTGCTTTTTCAGGCCTGGCTGCAGGCCGCGAGCCGCAGCAACCCGGGAGACCGGCTGTTCGCCACACCGTGGAGCGCCGCCGACCCGCTCGCGACCCCCGACGGGCTCGCCGACCCAGCCGCGGCCGTAGCGGCGCTCGAAGCCGCGGCCCGCACTCTGCAGCAGAGCGGCGCCGCGCTGGATGTAGCCTGGGGCGATGTCCACCGTCTGCGGCGCGACGGCGTGAACCTGCCGGCGAACGGCGCGCCCGGCTGGCTCGGTACCTTCCGCGTCACCAACTTCAGTGACCTCGATGACAGCACCCATGTAGCCGTCTTCGGCGACTCGTACGTTGCAGCCACCGAGTTCTCGGCACCGGTTCGGGCGCGGGCGCTGCTCTCGTACGGAAACGCCTCTCAACCCGGGTCGCCGCACCGCACGGACCAGCTCGGGTTGTACTCGCAAAAGCAGTTGCGCGAGGTCTGGCTCACCCGCGCCGCGGTGATGGCGCACCTGAGGGACAGGGAAGTAGTCTCGAGTCGCGGGTTACGAGTCGGGAGCGCCGGCCGCTGATCATTCGGCAGAATGACGCAAGATCTGCTATCTTGATAGCCGGTGACTGGTAACTGGTCACCACTCACTGATCACTTCATCGTTCGGCATCTACATGATCATGACCAAGTCCGATCCCGCGACCACAGCGGTGATCGTCAGTGCAGTCCGTACGCCGATCGGGCGATTCCTAGGGGGCCTCTCGCCGCTGTCCGCGCCAGAGCTGGGTGCGATCGCGATCCGCGCCGCCGTCGAGCGCTCGGGCGTCGATGCGAACGACATCGAGGAAGCCATCATGGGCAACGTCATCCAGGCCGGAGTGGGGCAGGCGCCCGCACGGATGGCGGCGGTGCAGAGCGGCATTCCCGAAACGATTCCCGCGCTGACCATCAACAAAGTGTGCGGCTCGGGGCTGAAGGCGGTGATGCTGGCGGCGCAGGCGATCCGCGCCGGAGATGCGCAGGTGATCGTCGCGGGCGGGATGGAGTCGATGTCCAACGCCCCCTATCTGCTGCGCGGCCACCGGGAGGGGGTGAAGTTCGGCAATCAGCAGTTGATCGACGGCCTGATTCACGACGGCCTCTGGTGCTCGTTCGGCGCCTGCCACATGGGCGGGCACGCCGAGTATACCGCGGACAAAGCCGGAATCTCGAGGCAGGGGGCGGACCAGTTCTCCCTTGAGTCGCATCAAAAGGCGGTACGCGCCATAGACGAGGGCAAGTTCCAGGAGGAGATCGTCCCCGTAGAAATCCAGGGGCGCAAGGGCACGACCACGGTCGATACGGACGAATCGCCGCGCCGCGAAACCTCTCTCGAGGCACTCGGCAAACTGCGCCCGGCCTTCCCCAAGGATGCGCCGGAAGGGATCGATGAACTGGTCGTCACCGCCGGCAATGCGCCGGGGTTGAACGACGGCGCCAGCGCGGTGATGGTGGTCTCGGAAGAATACGCCCGCGCGCACGGGCTCGAAATGTTGGCCCGCATCACCGGCTATGCATCCGGCGCGACGGCCCCTCAGGACCTTTTTTTCGCCCCCGTAGTAGCGGTGCGCAAGCTGATGGAGCGGGAGGGCAAGCAGATCCAGGACTACGGGCTCATCGAGGCGAACGAAGCCTTCGCCGTGCAGGCGCTCGCGGACGGAAAAGAGCTCGGCTGGGATTGGGACCGGGTCAATGTGCACGGGGGCGCGGTCGCGCTCGGCCACCCGATCGGCGCCTCCGGCGCACGGGTGCTCACCACGTTGCTCTACGCGATGGATGACCGCAACGAAGAAACCGGCCTCGCCACCCTTTGCCTCGGCGGCGGCAACGCCGTCGCCCTTTCCGTGGAGAAAGTCTGATGCGCGACCCCGAAACGTTGGACCTCGATCTGTCCCCGGCCCGCGACTCGGTTCTGACCATCGAGCGCGGCGGCCGCACTTGGGACCTGCTGCCGGCACTCCGCTGGGCCGTCGCGATCACTGCGGCGGTGGTCCTCACCGCGCTCAGTGCCCGCGTCTCCCTTCCCATACCCGGCACGCCGGTCCCCTTCACCTTTCAGCCGCTCGCCGTTCTGCTCTGCGGCGCGCTGCTCGGCAGGCGGATGGGGGCGGCTGGCCAACTCGCGTACCTCGCTGCCGGGGTTG
>JBBSMO010000338.1:0-3871 GCA_038233155.1 Longimicrobiales bacterium | reverse complement strand
GCCAAATCGCTCGGGCACCTCGACGCCCATGAGCCCTAGCTCGAAGAATTGCGGGATCAGCGTGGGGTCCATCCGCTGCTGCTCGTCCATTTCGTGAACGAGCGGCGCGACCTGACCTACCGCAAAGTCTCGGACAGCATCGCGGAACATCTGTTCGTCCTCGCTCAGCAGGGTCAGCGGCGGGGCCGCGCCGGGCATATCGAGAGTAGCCATGTCTTCCAGTTCGGTTTTCGGGTGATGCGGTTCAGAGCCAGCCGGCCAGGCCCCCTCGCAATATGCGGGCAGCCGCATCTCCTGTCGAGCGGGCGCCGCTCCGCCCCATGCTTCGGCCGCGCCGCGCGGGGCGTCAAAGGTTTGCTTGACAACGTGCAAATCGCACCCTACTCTGCAGCACTGCTGTACGTGTTAGGCTGCGGAGTCGCGGCCCGTCCACCCGTGCCAAAGGGGTAGCATGAACCGAGTGATTATGCTGTGCCGTATGGTGGCAGTTCCCCTGATCCTCGCTGCCTGCACCGGGGATACCGCGGGCGGCGACGCGCCGGAATCAGATTTTGACATTGCGGCGGCCGCACCCGTGCCTGAGGTAACCGTCACCACCACCGACTTCGCCTTTCAATCGCCAGATACCCTGCCGGCCGGCGCGGCCAAAATCCGCCTGGTGAACGACGGCGCGGAGCTGCACCACCTGATTTTCGTCAAGCTCGGCGAGCACTCTCTGCAGGAACTCGCAGACTACATGAAGGCGAACCAGAAGATGCCGCCGTGGGCCATCGAGGCTGGCGGGCCAAACTCGCCGGCACCAGGCAGAGAGACCACCGCCACCGTGGATCTCGACCCGGGCCAGTACGCGATGATCTGCATGATTCCGAGCGGCGACGGCATCCCGCACCTCATGAAGGGGATGATGCGCGAGGTGGTGGTCGTACCGCGCGGCGCCGTGACCGCCGCGGCGCCCGAAGCGGACGTCGAGATGAGGCTGAGGGACTACGACTTCGAGATGGCGGCGCTCACAGCGGGCAAGCATACTATCCGCGTAGTCAACGATGCCCCGCAGGCGCACGAAGCTGTCATCGTCAGACTCGCGCCGGGCAAGACAGTGATGGACTTCATCGCGTGGGTCGAATCTCAGGACGGACCGCCGCCTGCCGAGCCACTCGGCGGCGTGACCAATCTCAGTCCGGGCGAGTCGAACACCTTCGATGTAAACCTTTCGCCGGGCGACTACGCCCTCGTCTGCTTCGTTCCCGACGCGAAAGACGGCCAGCCGCACTTCGTGCACGGGATGGTCAAGCAGTTCCAGGTCAGCTGAGCGCGCCGCGCTGCACGCGAGTGCGGACTACGGAGTGCGGGGATCGGGGGTACTGCACGCCAGGGAACGAATGCCTCCGCCGCACTTTCCAGATCCCAGCAAGAATGCAGAACAACCTGCGAGAGAGAGGAAGATGAAAGCGCTAGTGATCGGCGGGACGGGTACGGTCGGCTCGCAGGTGGTGCGTGAACTGGTGGGGAAAGACGAGGAGGTGCGGGTGCTAACCCGCGATGCCAGCAAGTCGCGGAAGCTGCCAGCCGGGGCGGAAGGAGTGACCGGCGACTTGCTCGATCCGGCCACCATTCGGGAGGTATTTGCCGGAATGAACGCTGTCTTCCTGCTCAACGCGGTCAGTCCGACGGAGGCGCACGAGGGGTTGATGGCGGTCAACGGCGCGCGGGCCGCCGGCGTGAAGCGGCTGGTGTATATGTCGGTTCAGGATGCGGACAAGGCGCCGCACCTGCCGCACTTCGGCGCGAAGATCCCGGTCGAGATGGCGATCCGCGAGTCAGATTTCGAGTGGATCATCTTGCGGCCGAACAACTTCTACCAGAACGATATCTGGTACCGCGAAGCGATGCTGCAGCACGGGGTTTACCCGCAGCCGCTCGGTGAAGCAGGGCTTTCGCGCGTGGATGTGCGCGACATCGCCGAGGCAGCGGCAATCGCGCTCACCACAGGGCACCACGCGGGCGAAATTTACAACCTGGTCGGGCCGGATGTGCTGACGGGCGAGCAGACGGCAGCGGCGTGGAGCCGCGCGCTCGAGCGGCCCATCCGATACGGCGGTGATGATCTGGACGCGTGGGAGCAGCAAGCCCTCGGGATGCTGCCGCCGTGGATGGCGTACGACTTCCGGTTGATGTACCGCCACTTCCAGGGGGAGGGCCTCAAGGCGAGCGACGAGGATATTCGGCGGCAAACGGAACTGCTGGGGCACTCGCCGCGGTCGTTTCGGGACTTCACGGAACAGACTGCCCGGGTGTGGCGCGGCGAAGGCGCCAGCGGCTGAAAGCTACGCGGCGGCTGGCGGCGTGCCGGCGGGATGGCTGCCGCGCAGTGACAGCGGCAGCAGCAGTGCCGCCGCCAGCGATAACGCGGCGCCCGTTAGAAATGCCGTCGGTGCGCCGTACGCGGTCCACAGTACACCGAAGAGCAGGCTGGCCGGGAGCGCGGCGATACCGATAGCGAAGTGGAAGCTGCCGAAGGCGCGCGCCCGCAGCGCGGCGGGTGCGAGCCCCGCGACCAGCGCCTTCTCCGGCGCTTCGCTGAGCCCGAAGAACAGGCCGTAGAGGAGGACTAGCGCCCAAGCGTGCCAGGCGACGTGGGCGAAAGCGAACCCTGCATAGGTGGCGGCGTAGACGAGCCACCCAGCAACGATCACCCGCTGCGGGCGCACCCGGTCGCTGAGCGCGCCGCCGGGCACACTCCACAGGGTCTTGCTGACGTGCAGCGCAGCCCAAAGCAGCGGGATCAGTGCGGGGGCTACGCCCAACTCCCCCGCGCGCAGCAGCAGAAATGCATCGGAGGCGTTGCCCAGCGTGAACAGCACCAGCACGGCCAGGTAGCGCGGAAAGGCCGAGCCGAGGTCGCGCAGGGAGATGTCAGGCGCATCGGCGGGAGCCGGCGGGACCGGCACGTCCCGCACCTTTGCCAACAAGACCAGCAGCGCCAGCAGCCCCGGGATGGCGGCCAGTGCGAAAACCAACCGGTAGCGGCCGGGCAGCATGAGCAGCACGCCCGTCGCGAGCAGCGGTCCGATGGTCGCGCCCAGGTGATCCGCCGCGCGATGGATGCCGAAGGCGCGGCCGCGCACCTCCGGCGCCACCGACTCCGCCAGCAGCGCGTCCCGCGGCGCTGTGCGGATTCCCTTGCCCACCCGGTCGGTGAAGCGAATGCCGAGCACGTGCCAGGGCGCCGCCGCGACCGCCATCAGCGGGCGGACGGTCACCGCGATGCCGTAGCCCCACGCGGCGAGCGCCTTGCGCTTGCCGATGCGGTCCGAGATCCACCCTCCGGCGAGCTTGAGCAGGCTGGCCGTGCTCTCTGCAACACCCTCGACCAAGCCGAGGAAAGCGGGCGCAGCCCCCAACGTTCCCACGAGGAAGAGCGGGAGCAGCGGGTAGATCATCTCGCTCGAGGCGTCGTTCAGCAGCGAAACCAGCGCCAGCGCTCCCACGTTGCCGCCTATCAGCGCGCGGGTTGGTTTCGCGGATTTTAGATTTTGGATTTTGAATTCACCGGCGGATACACTGCGGGCTCGCTGGGATTCCGCCTGAGTTCACGCGACAAGCGTGCTCCGTAGCGGCACCTCGATCATCGGCCAAGCGCCACGAGCTTGCTGCGTATTGGAAAAGAACGCCTGCCAGCAGTTTTTGCTGCTCCCCTACCGGCACCAGCTACCTCGAGGGCCCCGGCCCTCACCCCCCGGCCCCCTCTCCCAAGGAGGGAGAGGGGAGGAAGCTCGAACTCGCCCCCGGCCGAAGACACAGTCGCGGCTACACCTGCATTCCCCTGGCCGCACCCGGCCGTCGTGAGGGCGAGCGCCAGGCAGCCGGCGAG
>JBBSMO010000337.1:0-3877 GCA_038233155.1 Longimicrobiales bacterium | reverse complement strand
GGCCGTGCGCGGCTGCGCTACACCAACCGCGCTCCCGTGCCGCTCGACACCCTCTACTTCCATCAGCACCTGAACGCCTTTCGCCCTAGCAGCGCCTGGGCGCGGCGCGAGCTCGAATACGGCACCCGCCGCTTTCAGGATCTCGGGCCGGCTGAGCACGCATTCGAACGGCTCACCAGCGCTTCCGTAGATGGTGTTGCCGTGCGGCCCTTCTATCCCGGCGCGCCGGACAGCACGGTCATGGCGCTGCCACTCCCCGCTCCGCTCGCTCCGGGCGCGACGGCAACGGTGATGCTGGATTGGGATGCCCGCCTCGCTACCGAGCTGCGCCGCCAAGGGCGCAAAGGCCGCCACTACGATTGGGCCCAATGGTACCCGCGGATCGCGGTATATGAATCCGACGGCTGGGCGGTGCAGCCCCTGATGCCGCAGGGCGAGTTCTACGGCGAGTTCGGCAGCTTCGACCTCACCCTCGATCTCGCGGCGGACCAGGTCATCGGCGCGACCGGCGTTCCGGTTGAGGGAGATCCGGGTTGGGCTCGCGCTGCTGCCCGGCCCGGTGCCGATGTCAGCTTGCGCCGCGATGCGTACCCTCCGGAGGCAGCGGAAGGCCTCGGGCTCCTGGCGGGAGATGCAGCCGAGGGGCGCAAGCGGGTTCGTTGGCGCGCGGAGGATGTGCACCACTTCGGCTGGAGCACCAGTCCAGACTACATCTACGAAGGCGGGTCGGTACCGGCTCTAGCCGCCGGGGGTGCGGCGATTCCCATCCACGTCCTGTACCAACCGGGGGATACGGCGTGGGACGACGGGGTTGTCGTCCGCCGCACGGAAAAGGCGTTGGGTTGGCTGCAGGGCATCTTCGGCGCCTATCCCTGGCCGCAGCTTACCAATTTGCATCGCCTGGAAGGCGGCGGCACCGAGTTCCCGATGCTGGTGATGGACGGCTCGGACGCCGAAGGGCTCATCGTGCACGAAGCCACGCACCAGTATCTGCACGGCATTCTCGCCAACAACGAATGGCAGGACGGCTGGCTGGACGAAGGATTCACCTCCTTTATCACCAACTGGTACTTCGAGGAGCAGGGGGCGACGGGTGTCTGGGACCGCTCGCTCGAGCGCCAGCAGCAGCTCGAGCGGGCGGGGCTTGCGGAAGCTGTCGCCACCCCGGGTGCGCAGTTCAGCACACCGGGGATCTACAGCGCGATGACCTACACCAAAGCGTCTCTGATCTACCGCATGCTCCGCGAGCACGTCGGCGAGCAGACCATGCGACGCATCCTGCAAACCTACTATTCGCGCTATGCACTTGGCCATGTGGACGAGGCCGCGCTGCGTTCGGTGGTAACCGAAGTCTCAGGAGAAGATCTCGGCTGGTTCTTCGACCAATGGCTGCACACGACAGCGACTCTCGATTACGGCATTGGCAGCGCCAGCACATCCCAGCTCGCGGACGGGCGCTGGCGCACGCGGGTAGATGTGCTGCGCCTGGGAGATGCCTGGATGCCGGTCACCTTGCAAGTAGGGGAAACCACGCGGCGGCTGGATTCACGCGAGCGGAAGCAGACTGTCGAGGTGGTGACCGCTACCCGGCCGGGCGAGGTGATCCTCGACCCGGCCGGAACCCTGCTCGACCTGGACAGCACCAACAACCGCAAGGCCCTTTAACTCGCGGGCCTCGGCGCTAACGGGCGAGCTCCTCAGCCGCCGCTAATCGAGTAGGACAGCGTTACCTGCGCGGTGACCGTCTGGTCATCCGGCTGGATGGGTGTGGGCGCCGCTTCGGCCATGTCCATCGCCACGCCGCGGGCGCGGTACATCACTGGCGACGGAGCCATGCCCTGGGTGACGGTGGATGCGTCCAGGACCGCACCAAGCTGCACTCCCAGCGCGGCGGCGATCGCCCCGGCGGAGCTCCGCGCCCGCTCGACGGCCACCGCCAATGCCGCGTTTCGCGCCTGCTCGGGGTTGCGAAGCGAAAAGTTGACCATGTCTACGCGGTTCGCACCCGCGCCTAGTGCTACATCGATCAGCGGGCCGGTGCGCTCGAGATCCGTCGTTTCTACAGACACCGTGTTGCGCGCCTGGTACCCCGAGATGTGCGGCTCCTCATCACCGGGGTTGCTACGATCCGGCCGTTCGTACTGCGGGTAGATCGAGTAACCGCGGGTGTCGATGCGGTCGCGCGGAACTCCGGCTGCAACCAGCGCGTCGATCACGCGCGTCATCCGCTCCGCGTTCTCTTCCGAGGCGGCTTTGGCGCTCGGGGCGGTGGTCTCGACAGCCAGAGAGATCGTCGCCAGATCGGGCCGCACGTCTACCTCGCCCGTCGCGCTCACGCGAATCGTTCTCAGCTCCGGGTCAACCGTCATCGGCTGCTGCGAAAGAGCCGGGCGTGCCGTGGCTGCAAGCAGCACGGCTGCGGCCATAATCCTGTAACTTCTGAAATGGTTTGCCATGGGAATGCGTCCGCCATTGCGGCTCGGGTTCGTAGGGGTGCACGGTCGCAACCTTGTACTCGGCGGGGTTGGCAGTGTTGCACCACGACACCCGATGCGCCTCCCATGGGAAGGCGGCACTCCGCGCGCCGCAACGGGGGGCGGGCAGCGTCCGCGGCAAAAGGAAGTGGTGTTGCAGGTATGGTAGGATATGTAGCGAGGTGTGGCGTTGCGGAGACTACGTTTTCCTGCGGCCGCTGGCCCCCCTGGCACAGCGTGGTCTTGCCCCCGCGCTTGGGTCGCGCGGGTCTATCAGGCCTTGAGCAAGGGGAAGGCCACCCGGGTAGTAGCGACGCAAGTACTTACGGTGCAATCACATAGCGTATTCTGAGCGCCGGTGTGCCATCGCCCAATGTGTGACTTTCCTGTCCCCCTCGCGGCAACAATGTCCCATGGAGCCACCGCTGCTGCCCGGGGTATTCGAGGGCGGACCGAAGCCCCCGCCGCCTTTCACATACCGCAGCCGATCTGATGAAGAAGTACGCGATCAAGGACGTTTTTGGCACTTTGCAGGGAGAGGGCGCGCAGGCAGGATCACCCGCGGTTTTTCTCCGCTTTGCCGGCTGCAATCTCGGCTACGAGGTCTGCCCTTGGTGTGATACGGATTGGGCCAAAGCCGACCATATGCTGGAGCTGGCTGGGTGTCTGGACCTTGTTCGTGAGGTCGCGGACGAGGCGTTCGGCAGCATCCCCGCCGGACTTCTGCTCGTCGTAACCGGGGGCGAGCCGAGCCTGCAGCTCGACGCACCGCTCAGCGCGGGGTTGCGGGAGATGGGCTTCCGCATCGCCATGGAAACCAACGGCTCGCGCCCCATCGACCGCTCGCTCGTGGACTGGCTCACCGTATCGCCCAAACAGACCGATTTCATCCAGCGCTCGGGAAACGAGCTGAAGCTGGTCTTCACTGGCGCCTACGCGGAAGGAATCACCCCGGATGTCGACGCCGTCCGCGCCCTCACCGAAGAAACGGACTTCCCACGCCGCTTTCTCCAACCCGTTGATGTTCCGGCGCTGGGCGGCCCCAACTACGACGAAACCGTGCGGGCGGTCATGCAGCTCGGCCCGCCATGGCGGCTGTCGGTGCAGACACACAAGATGGCCGGAATTCGTTAGTTCGATTGCGGATTGCGGATTTTTCAGGCTCGCGGCGATTCTCGCCGGAGTGAATTGTCATCCTGAGCGCAGCGAAGGATCTCCCGCGCTCAGCGCAGATCCCCGGAGCGATCCATCCGAAAAGCCCTGGGCAAGCTGTTCGATCATAGGCCGGTCCTGAGCGAAGCCGAAAGGGTCGCCAGGAGTACGTCATGGGCGTAAGCCGTCGCTGCTGGCCTTGGATCCCGGGTAGCTGGTGACCGGTTTCTCCGTGGTTGCCTTCTACAGCG
>JBBSMO010000336.1:0-3884 GCA_038233155.1 Longimicrobiales bacterium | reverse complement strand
GTCGCTACCGACGTCGCCGCCCGCGGCCTCGACATCGAGCATGTCAGCCATGTCATCAATTACGACATTCCGCAGGCGCCGGAAGCGTACGTCCACCGCATCGGCCGCACCGGCCGGGCCGGGCGCGAAGGAGTGGCGATCTCGCTGATCCAGCCGCGCGAGCACCGGCTGCTCCGCTCCATCGAGAAGACGGTCGGGCAGAAGATCGAGTCGGCCCGCATCCCAACGGTGGCGGATCTTCGAGCGCGGCGAGTCGAGTTGTTCCGGGCCGGCTTGCGCGAAACATTGGTCGAAGACGACTACGAAGGGTTTCGTATGGCGGTCGAATCGCTAGCCGACGAGTTTGATCCGCTGGATATCGCTGCCGCGGCTGGCAAACTCGCCGCCGATGCGACACGCGGGGGTGAGATGGACGAAGAGGTCGAGATCCCGCACTGGGATCCTAACCAACGTGAAGAGCGAGGCGGCAAGCAGGGGCGCGGGCCCCGCAAACAGGTGGACCGGGCGCAGAACTCGCGAGGCGACAACGGACCCATGACCCGTCTCTTCTTCGGCGCCGGACGCCGGCGCGGCGTAGGGCCCGGCGATATCGTAGGAGCCATAGCCGGCGAAGCGAAAATTCCCGGCCGCGTGATCGGCGCGATCGACGTCGCCGACCAGTTCGCGATCGTCGAGGTGCCCGAGCAGTTTGCGGACCGCGTCATCAAGGCGATGGAGCGCTCGTCCATCAAGGGCCGCAAGGTATCCGTCCGGCGCGACCGGGGCGGCCCGCGCAACTGACTGCTCCGTGCTGCGTGATCCGGCAGCCGCCTGCATCAACGCTGCGCCAGCCTTTCCTGTTCCGGTGAACCGCAGCTATTTCAAACTGGTATGCCTGGCGGTGGCCGCCGCGGTCGGGGGATGTACCGCGCGCGAGCCGCTCCCGGTGCTGCCCGCGCCGCCGGAGCCGCAGGCACCCGTGGTCGCCGCGCCCCACCCAGATTCGATTGCCTGGACGATTCGCCCGCAGGTCCCGATCCGTACCCTGGCCGGGCAGCAATTAGTGGCTGGACCCGTCGCCGTCCTGAGAATACTAGGCGAAGACTCGATCGGATTGCGGGTTTGGTGCGCTACCTGCCCGGAAGCTGCCGTCGGCTGGGCGGATACGGCGGATGTTGCGCTGCCCGGCGTCCCGCCCGCGGTCGCGGCCGGCCGCAACCTGATCGCCTTCGTCCTGGCGCTGAGCGAAGCCGCCGCCGCTCATGATATCGATGCGCTCAGGCCGGTGATGGCGGACGAATTTACCTTTTCTCTGCGCAGTGGCGGCGGCAGACTCGAGGCGCTCAGCCAGTGGGAGCGCGAGGGCTATCGTACGCTTAGCCGCCTACCAACTCTGTTGGAAGCAGGGCTCGAAACGACGGATGGGCGGGTGTGGGCTGCTCCCGCCGCATTCGCGCGGGATGCCAACTATTCAGGACTCCGCGCAGGGTTCAAACGAAACGCGGCCGGACGGTGGGAGTGGGTATACTTGGTGGGTGCGGCGGAAGGGAGCGGGCCGGGCTGAGTTGCCGCGTTGCTCCGCTCCGGCTAATTGCTCAGCCGGAGCGGAGCGCGCCGGGCTCTACGAGTTCGAGAACAACGAGTGCCCATGGTTCGCCTTGCCGTTGACGAAGTCCGCATACCCGTTGTCGGGGTTGCCGCCCCGCTTCAACAGCCTGTCGACCGTACCCGGACCGCGGTTGTAGGCGAGCAGGGCCAAATCGGTATTGCCCTCGTACTTGTCGATCAACTGCCGGAGGTACTGAAACCCGATTCGCAGGTTGGTCTCCGGGTTACGCAGGTCGCGAGTCGTAGTCCCAGGGGCCAGCCAGGCGGCTGTCTTCGGCATCAACTGGGTGAGCCCGACCGCACCGACGCTGCTCGTTGAGGTGTTGCGGAACGAACTTTCCGCCCGAACCAAGTTATACGCCAGGTCCGGATCAACATCGACCTCCGTTGCAGCGTCGTAAATCGCCTCCGCAAGCTCCTGCGATAAGTTGTATTCCTGGTGCTTTTCGACGTTTTGCGCAACGGTAACCTCGCGGTCTACGTCCGCGCGGCGGGTGGCTTCCATGCTGCGCCAAGTGTCGCTGAGCATCGCTTCGTCCGCCATGCTATGTGCCCGCTGGGTCAACAGCATCCGCTCGTGAGACGGATCTGTGCGCAACGCCGTCTGGTAGCGATTCACCGCTACAGGGGCCGCAGCACCGGCAATCGCCAGGCCGATGAGGCCGCTTCGGATCGGGCTTTCGCGAACGCGCTGCAGGGGGGTTCGTACCCGGCGACGCCGCTCCGAGGGACGGCCACCGTCGTACACGCGGTGGTAGCGCGGGTGTACGTGCCGACGCTCGTACGCGCCCGCAAACGGGTCACGGTCTCCGGGCCAGCGGCGCCTTGCGCGGCCGACAGGGTGATGAGGCGCGGCGGAGCGTCGTTCCCAAGGGGGTACAGAACTTCTGTGCGTGGGTGGCATTCGGGAACCTCCGATGGAGTGCAACTGGGGAAGCAGCGTTTTATTGCAGTAACTGCTTATGATAACGTAACTTAGCTAACCTGTAAAGGGTGCAGGATGCGTGCCACCGGAACGGAGCCGTTCAAACGTGTACCACGATTCCCGCGAGCTTTGGCCGTCGCTTCGGGACCAAACGCTCGACGATGCTGGCACGGCGCTCGAGATGCGCGCGTTCTGCCTCGACTTCCGCGGCCTCGCGGTCCACGAGAAAACCGAGCAGCCCGGCAGAGGCGAGGGCTAGCGGGGGGAGCAGTGCGGCCCGGCTTTCCTTGTGGCCCGCTACCGCCGCCTCAGCCAGACGAGCAATGCTGACCCCCACCACCGCGCCGTTGAAAACCCTCATGGCGGCGTCCGTAGCTTCGGAAGGGCGAGCGGTGTGCACCAACTGTGCGGCGGCCGCAGCCGCGCCAATGGCCAGGGGAGCCCAGACCGCTGCTTCTGACCGCCGCGGCCGCCGCCCCCGTCCCGTGATGGCGGGCGAGTCTGCGGCACGGGCGCGCTCGCTGCGCTGCTGGATCGTGGCCGCGGCACCTGTGGTGAGCAGCAGTTGGGCTGCGAGTACCCGTAGCGGGGCGAGAGGCGTTCGCAGCTCTGCCGCCTCTCCGTCGTCGTCGCCCATGAGCGCAAGCGAACGTAATTTCTCGAACATGGATTCTCCGGTCAAACGTCAGAAACCGCTCTTGCCGGTGTCGCAAAACGCAGACCACGCCCGGCGCGGCTCGTTCCAGCGCTGTGCGCCATGAAAGGGCCGGGGATACCCGCTGCCGTCCGGGTGAAAGCGTTGCTCGCGGCGGCCCTCGTTCTGGTGCTTTTCCAAGGCGGGCGCCACGTGTACCGATGGTACGCCTACTCGGCGGAGCGGGCATCCATAGGTCAGATGCACGAAAGGGTGCTGAATGCGGGAGCGGCGGTGATCGCAACCGAGCTGCACGCGGATTCCCTTCACGGGGCAGTTCAGACATTGGACCGCCAGCTCGCCACGCAACGCCGCACCGTGGATGCGTACGGCCGCCACGCGGATGCAGGGGCCCTCGCTCCTCATCTCTATGAGGCCTACAGGGCGGATGTGGCCAGCTTCAACGAGCGCGTGCAACAGCGGAACACAGTGCTGGACGCCTACGAGTCGATGGTCGGCGAGAATCACCGGGCAGTGGTCCGGTACAACGCGCTGGCGGATAGCATCCGCCGGCTTGCGGAGGAGATCGGCGACCCCTTCTATCCCGTGCCGCTTCCGGCCGAGGCGGCGGCTGCCCGGGGCATCCAGCCGCCGCCGCGGAATGGCCAGCCGGATAGGTTGTAGAGGGCGCCGGGTACGCTCCTTGTATAGGGTTCGCGCATGGCAAAGGACGAACTG
>JBBSMO010000335.1:0-3889 GCA_038233155.1 Longimicrobiales bacterium | reverse complement strand
GGCCTCCGTTGCCGAGAGGGCGAGGACGGCAGCGAGAACAGAAGGGAGCTTCTTCATAGTGACCTCCTTTGATGGATATGAGAGCAGTATAACGCCCCAGCTCACCAGCGGGCGCATTAAATAGAAGCGCGGGCGAAGCCCGCGCAACTTCGCAGATCGCCCCCGTCTGGTGCAGCGCACGTTATGCCGCTGGCGCGAGATCCCTGATGCTAAGATGATATGGGGCGCCCACGCCGATCAGAGGCTTCAATCACCGGCGAGATGCACAGGGCTCACGTGTATGTAGTCGAAGTGTTTCGTGCCGTCCTCCCCTACCGCGTTTTCAACCTCTTGTCTGCTTCGTCCAGCCTTACATCCCCAGCGATCTCTCCACATGTACTGCTCTCCACCATAGGACGTATCCCTCCAATAGAAGGAGCACTGAATTGCACCAATGCGGAGGCCCTCCACGTCATCGCCGACGCTGATCGTTCGCGGGGTGTTCACGTCCTTGACGGTGGTGACGGATGTTATGACGAAGTCCTTCGTCCGCCCGATGTACCTAGCTCGGCTTTCTGTATCAAGTGCGACCGAACTCACCCACCGATCCGGTTGCTTGGGAAGGTCAGGTTGCCTCGGTTCGCTGCGGCTGCAGGACGCTGTCAAGGCCACCACCAATGCAGAGAGTAGGAGGTACAGCGGACGCCTTTGACGGTGCTGCCGCTGAGGACCTCGGGCGGTGATTTCAAGATGGGTCATGATCTGTCGATGGCACGAGCGGTACCGGTTCGCGTGAGGAAGTGGGCTGCGCGACCACCAACGAGGTGGATTGATGTGCGCGCCCTGACCGGACGGAAGTTGCGGCATAACGCTCAAGGATCAGGCGCGGGGGGCCGATGCGCTGCACCTTCGGCATCCTCTGAACGCATGGCCGGCCCTCCGTCGCCTGCATCCACGGGTTGGGCGGGCTCACGGCAGCCAGGCCGTTCAAGAGACGTTCAGGAGTGGGCGTTGGCGGACACGGTCGCGGTCCACCACCGTGAAGCGACCCTCCAGGGAAACCTCCTGCAGGATCAGCAGGGCGCGGAGAATGCGCCCTGGTTCTTCTGGGTCCGTCGGGATCAGGCGCAGGTAGAGGATGCCCGGCGGCACCAATGCCCCACGGCGATAGACAAGCTCTCCAAAGTCGCGATCAAAGGTGACGAGCACCCGATCCTGCGCCCGCGCGTAGGCAAGCACTTCCGGGTCGGGGCTGCCCGGAACCCACTCGGCGACGGCTTCCACATCGTAACCGGCCGCGCGCAGCAGGCGAACGCTCGGCAGGGGCACGTTCTCGTCTGCCAGCAGGCGCATCAATGGGCCAGCGGAATCGTGTAGAAAGATTCCTCATGCATGGCCTCGGCAGCGAACGCAAAGACCGCACGGAGCGCCTCGGCGCTGAGCTGAGGATAGCTTTCCAGCACCTGCTCATGGGTCCAGCCGGCGGCGAACAGCCCCAGCAGAAAATCCGCGGCCAGTCGGGTGTCGCGAACCACGGGCTTGCCGACGAGCACGGCAGGGTCGGAATGGATGTGATCGCGCCAGTTCATCAGGCCTCCTTGTATGCGTTCGGACCGGCGGAATACCGGCCGAAGCGGTTACACCACAATGTACACCGTGGCCGGAGGAGTGCCAAGCCCGTTGTCCGCTGCAGCGGCGGGTTATGCCGCGCGATGGCGCGGCGACAACGCGGGGGACTCATCGCTTGAGATTCTCCGCGAGGCTCGTGAACACCTCGAACCAGTCGAACAACGAAATGCCGAAGTCTTTTCCGAAGCGCACCACGATCAGGCGCTTCGTGGGGGCCACAAAGATGACCTGCCCGTAGTTGCCCTCCGCGCAGTAGGCGTAGTCACCGTCGCGAAGGGCGATGCGCCACCAGAACATCTTGTGCGAGATGGTGCCGTACGGCCGGTTCAGGGACGTCGGGAAGTAGCCCGTTGGCTCATCCGCGGTCGGCCGAGTGGATGCTGTGACCCAGGCGGCGGGTACGATCTGCTTACCGTTCCACGCGCCGCCGTCAAGATAGAGGCGCCCCAGCTTAGCGAAGTCGATCGGTCGCGCGTTGATCCCGCTCTCCATCTTCTCGAAACCGTCCTTGCGGTCGAGGCTCCACGACGCCGGAAACTCGGTACCGATCTGGCTCCACAGCTTCTGCGCCAGGTAATCGGCAACGCGCACGCCGGTGGCGCGCTCGAGGATGAGACCAAGGAGAAGTGGATTGTAGTTGTTGTAGAGCCACACCTCGCCCGGCGGCTGCTCAATCTCGGTTCGGTCCAGTGCGAGGGAGCGCAGATCGTCGAAGTAGTAGGTCAGCGCGTCGTCGCCGTTGTACCAGGCCGCCTCGTCGTAACGGATTCCCGATGTCATGTCGAGCAGATGCCGGATGGTGATGTCGGCGAATCGCGAATCGCGCTCGATCAGCTCCGGGAGGTACTTGGTGATCGGGTCATCGGCGCTCCCGATGGCACCCTCCTGTATGGCGATCCCAACCAGCGCCGAGACGAACGACTTCGCGACGGAGAAGGAGGTCGCGATTGAGGCGCGTTCGAAGTCGCCGAAATAGTGCTCGTAGAGGATCAGGTCGTCCCGGATGACGATGAAGGCTTGGGTCCCTGCCTCCTCAAGGAATGCGTCCGGATCACCTGTGACCGATGCACTGGCTGCCAACGCAGCACGCACCGCTTCCGCAGTCGCCACCGGGTCCTCCGGCTCTTGGAAGCGGAACGGCTCGGGGGCTGCGGCCACCTCGCGCGCCGGGAAGCGCGTGTAGTCCTGCACGTCTGCATCCTGCCAGAGCATCATCCGGCCGATGTAGGTCGGCGAGTATGCGAGCGACAGGACAGTGAAGACGGCGACGAAGACGGCGGCCATGCCGCCCAGGACTACGAGGGATAGTCTTGCCAGGCGGTAGTGCGGCATAACCTCTCCAGTTCAGGCGTCATCAAGCGCCTACTGGACGAAAACGAGCAGCACACCCGATGGATCCCAGACGTGGAGAACAAGGGAGTCGTCGACTGTCTCTGGTGGCTTGACGCGAACGTTGTCGAATTCACCACTGTTCGCGATGTTGCGCGCTTGCTGATGCCAAGCTTCGACGTCATCGACTCCCATAACGACCATAAAGTTGTCAGCCCAGTCCTTGACATAGTAGTCCTGCAGCCGGAAGCGATTGCCGTTGAGTTCGAAATCGGCCGTGCCGCCCCATCCCTCGGACATCGCAAACCCGAGTGCAGCGTAGAACCGCTTAGACTTCTCGAAATCCTCCGCGGGCATGTACACCTTGAAATCGTTAATTGTCAGAGACATCGTTACTCCTCGCTTGGTCGTACACCACGAGCTTCAGCGTCCAACGACCCTAAGCTCAGTGGCAAAGGGCGACTGCGCAAGGGCAGCGTGCTCCGAATGTATGCCACGCCCTTTGTTCCGTTGCAATTGCGAGTTGGACGGATTGGCTGCTATAGCGAATGCTTCCCGCTCAGGTCATCATGGCCCGGGCGATCCGCTCGAAATCGGGCTGCGGCACCTCGAACAACCCCCGTCGGAAGGGGAATCCCCACCGCTGCTTGTTCGAGATGAAGCCAAATTCCTCGAGCAGCGGGCGGATCGGTGCCTGGGCGCACGGCAGTAACTGCACGGGCCGGCGCGATGGATGGAAGTCCGGCGTCATGTCCACTTGGTACGGCGCCTCGTCCGTAATACATGCGCGCCGCCGGTATCTCGCGCACCGTTTACCGAGGTCCACCCCACGGGGTCAACCCGCTCGCTTCGGCGGCGCGGCGCAGCGCCAGATGAACGGGTTCGAGAAGCTCGATGATTCGGCGCATGATGCGAAATCCATGGGCCACATGCGGTTCTGTCCCAAGCGATC
>JBBSMO010000334.1:0-3893 GCA_038233155.1 Longimicrobiales bacterium | reverse complement strand
CGTGCAGCAGGCGTGCGAGGCCAGCCTGCAGCGGCTCGGTACCGACCGTATCGACCTCTACTACCTCCACAAACCCGACGCGGGGACGCCCATTGCCGACACGCTCGGTGCGCTGGACGAGCTGGTCAGCGCCGGCAAGGTACGCGAGATCGGCTGCTCGAACTTCACGCCCGAGCAGCTCGACGAGGCCAACAAAGCCGCAAAGGACGGGGCGCGTTTCGTCGCGCTGCAGAATGAGTACAGCCTGCTCAATCGGGCCTCCGAGCAGGGCACGCTCGAGGCTTGTGAGCGGCTGGGCCTCGCCTTCGTGCCTTACTTCCCGCTGAAGAGCGGGCTGCTGACGGGCAAGTACCGCGCGGGAGATGCGGCACCGGAGAATAGCCGGCTGGGCGGGCGCGAGGACAGCTATTTCAAAGGGATGGGAGACCGGTTGCTCACCGAGGAAAACCTCGCGACGGTCGAGCGGCTGATCGAGTGGAGCCAGTCCCGAGGCCATTCCATCCTAAAGCTTGCCTTCTCATGGCTTCTCGCGCAGCCGGCGGTTACGTCCGTGATCGCGGGTGCGACCAAGCCGGAGCAGGTGCGCGGGAACGCCGGTGCAGCCGGCTGGCAGCTCGAAGCGGAAGACCTCGCGGAGCTGGACGAGATTCTCTCGCCCCCCACCTGAACCCGGCCCCGCAACATGAAAGATGCCTGCCGCAGCACCGGCTGCGGCAGGCATCTGAAGGAACCGCCCGCTCGCCGCGGAATCTGCCGCGAAAAGCCGGAAAGCTCAGGCTCGTCCGCTACATCCCGAACGCGCCCTTCAGGCGGGTCACCGCCATCTCCTGCGCCTCTACCGCCTGCTCGAGCAGCGCGGCCATGCCGAAGAACTCGTGGGTCACGCCCATGAAAGTGCGCTGCTGCACGTCAATGCCGGCATCGCGGTAGCGCTGCGCCAGCTCTTCGCCTTCGGCCTGCAGCGGGTCGATCTGCGCGTTGATGATGGTCGTCGGCGGCAGCCCGCTCAGGTCGGCGCTGGTGAGCGAGATCCAGGGCGAGCGCGCATCCGACGGGCTCGACAGGTACAGGTCGAAGAACCACTGCATGGCGGGCCGGCTGAGCGGGACCGCGTTCGCATACTCCTGATAGGAGGGGGAGTCCGTGTCGCCGTCGGCGATGGGATACACGGACACGATGTGTACCGGCAGCTTGACCCCGCGCTCGCGCGCCATGAGCGGGACCGCGACGGCCAGATTGCCGCCAGCGCTCTCGCCTGCGGTGGCGATCCGATTGGGGTCGCCGTTGATCTGCGCGGCATTCTCGACCACCCACTGGTATGCGGCGAAGGCGTCCTCGTGCGCGGCCGGGTACTTGTGTTCGGGCGCCTGACGATAGGCGACTGAAACAACTACCGCGCCCGCCTTGGCGGCCAGCGCCTTGGGCGATGGCTCATAGGTGTCCAGATCGGC
Organism: Longimicrobiales bacterium; assembly: GCA_038233155.1. Taxonomy (GTDB): domain Bacteria; phylum Gemmatimonadota; class Gemmatimonadetes; order Longimicrobiales; family Longimicrobiaceae; genus JBBSMO01. The sequence continues at coordinate 2,442 of JBBSMO010000334.1, read as the reverse complement.
GATCACCCACCCGCCGCCATGGTAGTAGACGATCACCGGGTAAGGCCCGCTCCCCTGCACCGGCGTATAGATGCGGACGAGAACGCCTTCGGGCGGCCCGACTTTGAGCACCCGGTGGGAGATGTCGACCTTGGGCTCCATCGGCGGCAGGCCGGTCTTCATCAGCAGCGCCGTCGCGGCTTGCGCGGGGGTCTTCGCGTTGCGCGCCTGAAAGGCGGTCATCTCCGGGAATGGGGGCTGCTGGAAAGCGCCGAGCTGCTCGATCACCGCCAGCATCTGCGGGTCGATGTCCGGCGCCCACGACGGCTTCGGGCCATTCGGCTGGATCTGCATCGGCATCGTCGTCGCCACCGTCGGTCCGGTCTGCGCCGGCTGCGCCGGCTGCTGCATGGGCGGGGGCGCTGCGGGGGCAGGCAGCGGCATCGGGTCGGCGGCCGGTGCGCAGGCCGCCATCGCCATCGCCACGGTCGCAAGACGGGCAGCGCGCAGAGATGCGCATTTGATTCGCTTGAGGTCCATCTACAGCTCTCCTGGTTAGGTACGTTCGAGAATGGAAGCCCACACCGCCCGTGGCGGCATGTGTATCGAAGACGGACCGGAGGGCCGAGTTTATTCCAGGCGGCGCAAGTCAGGTGGCGAGGCGTGCGAGCTCCGCCGGCTCCGCGTCCCCGACGAGGATGGAACCGCTGCCGGCGCCGGGCCACGCGACGACGCCGTGCCGCCCGACGGCGGCCGTGTAGCGCCCCGCCCGGGCAACCGATGCACGCACCTCCGGCGGCGCGAAGAACAGCGCTTCGGAGACCACGTATTGGATGACCACGCGGTCCCGCCAGCGGTACGCCAGCGCCGCGGCGGGCCTGTCGAGGATCTCCGTACTCCACGCACCCAGGAGCTGCACGCCGGGACCGGCGAGCGGCCGGACGGGGAACGGTGTGTTCGCGGCGACAGCGGCAATGTCTGCGCCCAGATCCATCTCGCCCTGCATGCGGCGGCGGAAGTCGGCCAGCGCATCGTCTATCATCGGAACGTCCGACGTGTCCGCCGCGACTGCTATCTCCGGCCCGTCGCGCCCGATCGCGGGCGTGCGCGTCTCACTGGCCGCCAACAAGGCGGCGAGCACGGCCGCGGCCGCCCACCCCGACCACCCCATCCAGCTCGGCGGGCGCCGCCAGCTTCGTCCGCGCTGGCGCTCTGCGTCCGCCGGCGGCACATCCGCGGGCCCGCCGTACGCCACCTGCCGGATCTGCTCGCGAAGCGCTTCGGACCCAGGCTCAGCCGGCGCGGCCAACCGATTGCGGATCGCAATCTGCGCCTGCAGCACATGCTGGCAGCGCGCGCACCCGGCGAGGTGCGCCTCGACGCGACGCTGCCCGGAGCCCGCCAGCTCGCCGTCGAGGTATGCGCCGATCAGCGGCGCGCACTCGGCGTGCTTGCCCGATCGCTCGTCGCCGGCGCTCATCCGGACGCCACGGAGTTCCGGGCCGGAGTCGCATCATCCGCCGTGCGCCCGTTGCCGCCTGCCGCCACTCGTTCGGCGAGCAGGGTACGGCCGCGGTGGATGCGGCTCATCACCGTCCCGAGCGGGATCTCGAGGATCTCGGCGACTTCGCGGTAGCGGAAGCCGGCGATGTCGTGCAGACCGACCGCCAGCGCGTAGTCTTTCGGAATCTCGTCGAGCGCCTCGCGCACCCGCCGCCGCGACAGCTTGGCCAGCAGCGCCTCGAACGGCCCGTCGTCGTCGCCCGCGATCTGCTGCTCGTCCACCACGCTCAGCGGGGTCATTTCAGCGATCTCGCTTCTGCGGCTGGCCCGGCGGTGGTGGTCGCAGGCGAGGCGGTGAAGCGTTCGAAAGAGCCACGCGCGCACCCGGGCGTCGTCCCGCAACGTGTCCAGTTGCTTCCAGGCGCGGACGCAGGTCTCCTGCACGATGTCCTCCGCATCCGCCTCGCCCGCCACCCGCCCGCGAGCGTAGCGCATCAGCATTTCCGTGTGCGGCAACACCAGCGCCTCGAAGCGCGTATGGCGAAATGGCTCGCCGCGCGGGGCACTCATGCAGCCGCGGCGGGGGGAACGGCGATACAACGGTGTGGGTCCATTCAATCCTACGGCGACGTGGCCCGCCACGACAACCGCCGGGAACGCACATGCTGGCAGCAACTTCCGCTCCGGGTGGCTCCCGACGGGGCGCGGCCGGGAGCCGGCCGTTGACGCCCCGGCAGCGGCGCGCTATCTTGTGAATGTTTTCACAATCTCTCGCTTCCCGCTGGCTGTGCATGGACGTACCGTCCGCGCGACCCCCAAAAAAGACCTCCGAGTCCACCGTGCGGCGCCTGTCACTGTACCTGCGCTTCCTGGAGGAAGCGGATGGGAACGGCGTATCCACCATCTCGAGCGACGAGCTCGCCCAACGCGGCGGCACCACTTCCGCGCAGGTGCGTAAGG
>JBBSMO010000333.1:0-3893 GCA_038233155.1 Longimicrobiales bacterium | reverse complement strand
GGGGGCGAGCGAGTTGTTGATCTCGTGCCCGAGCACCCGGATCAGGCGCTGCCACGCCTGGCGTTCCTCTTCTCGCAGCGCGCGCGAAAGATCGGACAGGACCAGGAGCTGGTGAGGCCGCCCACCCTGGCGAAAGCTGCTGCGCCGCACCTCCCAGCGCCCGCCGCCACCCGGAAAGGCGGCCTCTACGGTGCGCGGCGCGGCGCCGTCCAGGCACCCGCGTAGGCCGAGCTCCTCCGCGTCCCGCCCGAGCAGCCGCACCGCCGGGCGGCCGAGGATTCGTTCCCCGGCGCGGTTCACGAGCCGGAGCTGATCAGCCTCGTCGAAGGCGAACACCGCGACATCGGTCTCGTCCATGACCGTGCGCAGCAGCGCGGTCGCCTCCAGTGCGCCCAGCCGCTGATCGCGAAGCGTCCGGCTGAGCGTGTTCACCTCGAGCAGCGCGAGCCCCAGCGCGTCGTCCGGCCGGGCGCCGCGGGCGCGCACCGAAAAATCGCCCTCCCGCAACGCGCTGAGCAGATTGGAAAGCGTCTGCAGCGGGCGGACCGCGCGCTCGCGAGCGGCAAACGCGAACCCGAGCCACCCGCCGACGACGAACAGCGCGAGCGTCCATTGCGTCCGCGGCGCGAACGAGCCCGTCCACAGCAGGACGAGGGTGAGGCTCGAGCCGGGCAGACCGGCCAGGAACGCGAGCAGGAGGATGCGGCGGTCGTGCCGCATCTTCCGACGCGGTGTTTTCACAGGCCGTAGCGCTGCAGGCGACGGTACAGTGCGCTGCGCGACAACCCCAGCGCCTCCGCGGCGCGGCTCACGTTGCCGTCGTGGCGGGCGAGCGCCTTGCGGATCAGCAGCCGCTCGACCTCTTCGAGCTCCATCGCCTCGATCGACGTCGTCTCCGCCGCAGGATCACGCAGGCCGAGATCCTCACTGCGTACCGCTTCCCCCGGAGCGAGCAGCACCGCCCGCTCGATGGTGTGCTCCAGCTCCCGCACGTTGCCCGGCCACCGGTAGCCGAGCAGCGCCTGCATCGCATCGGCGGTGAAGCCGCCGAGCGGCTTGCGGTACTGCGCGGCCTGCCGTCGCAGAAAGTGCGCGGCAAGCAGCGGGATGTCTTCGCGCCGCTCGCGTAGCGGCGGGAGGTGGATCTCGATCGTGTTCAGCCGAAAGAGCAGATCCTCGCGAAAGCGCCCCTCGGCGACCTCCTGCCGGATGTCTACGTTGGTCGCGGCGAGCACCCGCGCATCCGCGCGGCGGGTTTGGGACGAGCCGACGCGCTGGAACTCTCCGGTCTGCAGCACACGGAGCAGCCGTACCTGCAGCTTGGCCGACAGGTTGCCGATCTCGTCGAGAAACAGCGTTCCGCCGTCCGCCATCTCCCAAAAGCCGACCCGGTCCGCCTTGGCGTCGGTGAACGCACCGCGTACATGGCCGAACAGCTCGCTCTCGAACACCCCCTCGGAGAGCCCGCCCGCGTTGATCGGCACAAAGGTTCGCCGTGCGCGCCCGGAGGACGCGTGCAGCCAGCGGGCAATCACCTCCTTGCCGGTTCCGTGCTCGCCGGTAATCAGCACGTGCGCATCGGACGGGGCGACGCGCTCCATGACGTGCAGCACCGGCTGCATCGATTGCGCGGTTGCGATCATCTCCGGCAATCCGTCGCCGCGAAGCTGGCGGTTTTCGCTCTCGAGGCGCTCGGTGCGGCGGAGCGCGCGGCCCAGCTCGATCTGCGTCCGCAGGGTGGCAAGCAGCCGCTGGTTGTCCCACGGCTTCTCGACGTAGTCGCGTGCGCCGCGGCGCATCGCCTCGACCGCCCCCTCCACACTCCCCCACGCCGTCATCACCACGACCGGCAACTCCGGGTGCACCGCCTGCATGCGGGCGAGCAGGTCCAGCCCTTCCTTGCCGGAGGTGGTGTCGCGCGTGTAGTTCAGATCCAGCAGCGCAACGTCGAACTCGTGGTCCTGCAGCAGCGCGGCGACACCCGTGGGGGAGCTGGCGGTATGCACCTCCCACCCCTCGCCCTTGAGCAGCAGCTTCAGGGCGTGCAGCACGTCTGGCTGATCGTCGGCGGCGAGAAGGCGGGGCGGAGTTCGTTCCACCTTAGCTTCCTTCCGTGCGGCGCAGGCGGATGCTCCCGTTGGTCGTGCGCAGCGTGAGTTGCCTGCCGCCCTGCCCCAGCGTTGCGGAGATGCGTCGGGGACTCATCGTCCCCTGGATCAGAAGAGGAAAATCGGTGGTGATCCGGCCGTTGGTGGTGGCCGCATCGAGATCGGCGTCGGTGCCCTCCGGGACCATCAGGGTGATGGAGCCATTGGTCGTACGGAAGCTGAGCGGCTCGGCGCGGCCCGGCCGGAGCAGCGTGGCACGGATCGAGCCGTTGGTCGTGGCCGCGCTCGCGGACTGCACCGCGGCGACGGTCACGTTACCGTTGGTGGTGTACACATCCGCGGTGCGTGCCCCGGTGACGTGCACGCTGCCGTTGGTGGAGTACGCCCGCACGGCGTCGGCAACCCCGTCGGTGGTGACCGAGCCGTTGGTGGTACGCGCGACGAAGCGTACCCCCCGCGGCACGCGCACCGTCCATTCGACCCGCACATCGTTGTTCCGCGCGCCGATCCGCCCCGCATCCCCCGGCGCGCAGGGGTTCGCTCCGCTTCCCGACGACGGATACACGGCGCACAGTGTTGCCCCGTCCCCGAACTCAACCGCCTGGATCTGTACCTCGGCCGGATTGCTGCGTCTGCCCGTGCGCGTGGCGCGGACTTCGGCCTGGTCGCCGTCGGCGGGCACGGCGTTCACCGGACCGTTCACCCCTTTGATCTCCAGCGTTTGCCCCGGCGCCAGGTTGCCGCGCCAGAGGAAGGGCTCGGCCTGAAGCTCGCGGCGGTCGGAGCCACGGTATGAATCGGAGTACCCGGAAGATGGGTCGCCGCCAATCTGGATCGAGCAGGCCGCGAGCACCGCGGCGGCGAGCGCCACGAGCAGCGGACGGAGCAAAGAACGAGACATGGGACTCTCCTGTGGAGCGGGTTCAGTGGAGCCGAGCGGCCACAGCTCCGTACGTTACGGGTGACGCGGTAGTTTCGCGAGCTACTCCGCCCGCAGCGCCATCCTCGGTTCACGCGGGAGATGCGACTGCGTGGACACACCGAATACGAATTCGCATTTTTCGGGTATGAAAACGATAATTTCCGAGCGAGGACAGATCACGATTCCCAAGGCGCTGCGGGACCGGCTGGGTTTGCGCCCGGGGCAGGTGCTCGAGGTGCGGGAAGAACACGGGCGGCTGGTGATGACCAAGCGGGTACCGGAGAACGCGTGGGACAGTGTCGTCGGCATTTTGAATTCGGGGCGATCCACAGACGAATTGATGCGCGAACTACGGGGTGACCGGAGCGATCTGATACGATGATCACCGCTGTCGACACCAACGTGCTGCTGGATGTGTTCAGCAAAGACCCCGCATTCATGCAGACGTCCCTGGTGGCGCTTCGCCGGTGTGAAGCCGAAGGTCGTTTGATCGCGTCCGAGGTTGTTTGGGCGGAAGTCGCTGCGCAGTTTCCGGCAACAACGCAGGGCGCGCGCGATGCCATGCGCCGGGTCAGCATTGGTTTTGTTCCGATGGATCTGGATGCCGCACTCGCGGCAAGTACCGCCTGGGGGGAGTACCGCCACCGTGGTGGCCCCCGCACCCGTGTGGTGCCCGACTTCTTGATCGGAGCGCACGCTCTCTCGCAGGCGGACCGGCTGCTTACCCGCGACAGCCGCTTACACCGGACGTATTTTCAGCATCTCACGGTGTTGGACCCGACCTCTTCCTGAGCGGACGACTTGGCGTCGCCTACTCCGCCCGCAGCGCGACCATCGGATCCACCCGCGTCGCACGGCGGGCG
>JBBSMO010000332.1:0-3894 GCA_038233155.1 Longimicrobiales bacterium | reverse complement strand
TTGAACCGTTCTGTCCAAGGGTGTCGGATGCGCCCCGAGAGCACGTAGTCTGCGAGCGACAGGAGCTCCGCATCGCTGTTGGTGGGGCGCAGATACCTGCGGCCGCCGAACGGCGCCAGACGCGGGATCTTGCGTGCATAGAACGGTTCGAAAATGTAGCGGTACCGGTTGCGGTAGTTGATCAGTTCGGAAATCCAGGTGGTCCCGCTGCGTGCGGTACCCGCAAGGAATATGGCGCGCCCCGGATCTGGCGGAGTATCGCGAACGTAGCGTATGCCGAGGCGTCGTTTGACCGGAGTCCACCACCAGCTGAGGTTGTGTCGCATGAAGGTCGGCGTTCGCCCTCAGACAGGTACGACGGAAGCACCGCGCGGCCGCGCCGTGCCGCGGAAGAGCGCGGCGAGCGTGCGAGCACTGGAATGCAGGTTGAAGTCGCGCCTGACAGCGTCCCGCGCGGCGTGACCCATGTTCAAGCGGAGTTCCGGGTCTTCCGCCAGTCGCTGCAGTGCATCCGCCAGAGCGTGCGGATCTGCGGGTGGCACCAGCACGCCGCTGACGCCTGAGGTCACCAATTCGGGGATCCCGCTGATCGCGCTGGCGACTACCGGCAGGCCGGCCGCCATCGCTTCCATCAGCGACACCGGGATCCCCTCCCGCTTTCCCTGTGGCGTGGGATAGCTCGCCAACACCGCCGCATCTGCCGCGGCGAGCAGTCGCAGCACCTCGGGCCTGGGCTGTGCCCCGAGTACCCAGACGTGCTCGTCCAAGCTGTTCCGGACGATCAGGGCTGCGATCTCACGGCGCAACGGTCCGTCGCCGACCAGATCGCAGCGGAACTGTACCCCGCGCTCGCGCAGCAAGCTGCACGCCTCGAGCAGGTAGCGATGGCCTTTCACCTCCTCGAAAGAAGCCACGCAGACGATACGGCACGGTCCGCCCTCCGCCCGGGCTAGCCCGGGCCGGAAAACATCGGGATCGATCCCGCAGTGGATCACATGGATCCGTTCGCCGAACCGTCCCCCGCACTCCTCCACCATGATGTGTCGGTTGTATTCGGAAACGGTGACCGCGAACGCCGCCGCCATGATCTTTGTCTCCAGCATGCGCCGCTCCACGTGCAGATCGGAGCCGTGTGCGGTGAAGCTGTAGGGGATGCCGGTTAGGCGGTGGATCATGAACGCGGCCAGCGCCGGATGGGTGGCGAAATGCGCGTGAACGTGAGAGACGCCGGTGCGCTGCATTTCGTGCGCGAAGCGAACTGCCTTCGGGAAGATCCCGAGGGCTCCGAAGAAAAAGTTTGCGCTGCCCCAGGTCTTCCGCAGCACTTCGCTCACCAGTCGCAGATAGGTGCGCGGCTGCCGCCGGAGGAAGTGTAGCTGTGAACGCAAAATCGGCAGGGACAGAAAGGGATGGAAATGCGCACGACGGACCCAATCCTCCGCTTCCGGATGTGCCACCGGCTGGCGGTTGCGCAGCAGGGGGAAGATCTCGACGGCGATCCCTGCCGCCTCGACGGCCAGCATCTCATAAAGGACAAAGGTCTCGGTGAGCTTCGGAAACCGCGACATGATGTACGCCACGCGTTTGCGGGGCCCGTCTCGCGCGCTCACCGTCCGTCCCGCCCCTGGTTACGCATGACTGAAGCTTCCCGCCTGGTCGGCGCGCTCGAAGAATTCGAGCACCCGCTGGGCGTCCGCCTCGCTGAGGTACTGCTTCCACTTGGAGCTGGAATCGTAGAAGGTCAGCTGAGAGAGCGAGCGCTGGAAGGGCTCGCTCCAAGGCAGTTCACAAAACTCCAGCAGCTGCTGCAGCGCGTTGCCGGGGGCGGCGATCAGGTCCTGGTACCGCAGCGTATAGCAGCGCCCGGGGAATTCGGCGAGGTTGCGCCGGATGTCGTCCAGGTCGAGCTGGATCTTGAGTGCTGCCGAGAGGATTCGACCGCCGCCGAGTTCGCGCCACAGTTCAAGGTAGGTCTCGGGGACCGGCCCCCACTGCCAGTCTCGGCTGTCCGGGGGGCTGGTCACGTCCAGCCACCCGGCCTGCACCCACGAGCTGACCACCGAGCGATGTTCGCGGTCTAGCCAGATGAAAAGGGCGTCCGGGAATACTTCGTTGAAATAGGCGACGCGCGCCCATCCCGTAACTTTGATCAGGAGCCGGTGCTTGCCCTGGCGTCTCAGGATCCGGTCCAGCACCTCGCGGACCCTGGGAATGGCTGCGGGCGGAACGTCGCTCGCGGTCTGCGGCTTGTCGCGGCGGCTGAAGCCCGGCAGGTAGTGCTCCCAAAACCGATACGCTTCGAAGGGCTTCGGGAAGATGAGGCGATGCCGGGTTCGATGGCTCAGCCGGCGTGTCCGGTACAGGTTCGAGAGGCGAGACACCCACGCCTGCGTGGGCCAAACCTCGTTGTAGGGCGACAGCCAGCCCACCTCCTCGTGTAGCGCGAGGACGCGGTGTAGCATCGTCGAGCCACAACGCCCTGTTCCGACGATGATGATGGGTTTCTCAAGCCTCACTCGGACCTCCGCGAGTTGGAGAATGAAGGGGTAGAGGTTCGGTTGCGACGCGCGAGCCGCCGCCGGTGCCGCCAGCCGTCGAGCACCGAAACGGCGGGCGCCAGACGCAGGCGGAATAACCATGGCGTCGTCGTCGGCGTGATATTGGTGCGGCGAAGGCGTAGGGGGTTCACAGTGGCCAGCACGTTCTGGCCGCGGATGCAGGATACGGCGAGTTCGAACCCGGCGGCCGCCACCAGCCCCACGACGGCCTCGTTCTCCGCTCCGAACGGATAGCAGAACACCCGCGGCACAACTCCCGTCCGGCTTGCCAGATCGTCGCGCGAGCCACGGATCTCGGCCTCGGCAACCTCGGTGCTCGTCCGCGTCAGCACCGGGTGGGTGCGGGTGTGGGCGCCCAACGTTATCCCGTCAGCGGCCAGCTCCCGCAATTCACCCCAGTCCAGCACCCGCGCCGCCGGCTCCGGCTCACCGAGTTCGGCGCAGAGAGTGTCCACGATCGACATCGCCTCCGGGTGCGGCAGTCGTTTGAGCGCATCCTGTGCCTGGCGGACGCTGTCTTGCCGCGCGGCCAGCGTTGCGAGTTCCAGAGTACCCAAGTGAGAACACTGCCAGCGGGTCCGTGGAGTGTAGGCGAGGGCGTGATACAGCCGATCCCACCAGAAGGCCCGCTCCGGGTGGTCAGGGTATGCCGTGGGGACGAAGAGCAGCGCCGGTAGGGCGTAGCGGCTCAGAATCGGCCAGACGATCTCGCCGAAATCGCGGTATGCATCGTCAAAGGTGAGCAGCACTGCACGGGGAGGGAGCGCGCGCCCGCCGTGCAGCGCGTCTAGCACATCCTCTGCGGAGACGACGCGGTAGCGTTTCGCCAGGTGGCGAATCTGCCGCTCGAAAGTTACCGGCGTGGCGCTGTGGAGCGATGGGTTGACCCCGGTGTCGGTCGGCTCCAGGATGCGGTGATAGGTGAGCACCCGCAGGCGGGACTCGGTCATTGCTCGCGTTCCGGCCTCTGCGCTATCCGGCGGGCCGCGGGCGCAGCCGTCTGCACCGCCGAGACTCTACGAACGTGCCGGGCAACTTCCGCGTAGACTTCCGGCAGCGGCTGGGTGGCATCGACCCGGACAAAACCAGGCAATGCTCCACCTTGTCGAAGGTAGGCTTGTCGCCGCCGCTCCAGTTCGACAATGGTCGATTCTCCTTTGCGTGCGTAGAGCACCTCCCCCGGTGCGTCCAAAAAGATTACGAGATCGGGGCGCGGGTAGAGGTGCTTCAGGAACCAGCGGTGAAGACGCTTATCGAACGTCTGCGGCTGCCCGACGGACATCGCCGCGGCAAAGTCCAGTGCGAAGTGGCGATCATAAAGGACGGTGAAGCCGCG
>JBBSMO010000331.1:0-3903 GCA_038233155.1 Longimicrobiales bacterium | reverse complement strand
CAATTGGCCACCGGTCGCGACTCGTACTGGACGCGATTCAGGGCCGCTGTTGCTGCCGATTGCGAGCATGCTCGCGGCGAACACCATGCCCACGTGGTGCGGCCGCGAGCGGACGACTGTCAGAACCGCTGCCGGTGCGCCGGCCATCACGCGCTCGATGCTCGATCTGTGCTCGGCACCGTGCAAGGCTCTGCGCTTCGCTTCGACCGCGCATACCCACCCCAACGCGGCTGCCGCGTTGGGAGCCCCGGGCTGAGCGGCCTGCGGGCCCTGACGGCGCCTGCGCGCGGATCGCCGTCCTGGCAATTACGCAATGGCCGGCAGTGTGATGACACTCCAGGGGCGCATTTTGATCGTTGACGTTGAATTCGAGCGGCGGTAATCTGTGGCTATCTCGCCGGTGCCATAGGCACCACCCTCCGCGCGGGAATATCCCCCGCGGAGCGCTGAACGTCGCCGCCCTCAGGGACGCGACCAACAGCCACTCAATCAACAAAGCGTTCCGCATCGGTGTCGCGCTCAGCGCCGCGCCGATAGCGGAAGACCCGCACCGGACTTGCAGACCTCTCAGAGGATGCTTGCCGCGGTGCCCGCCGAAGCACGCGCTGCATTGGTTGGCGACCGTGAGGACAGCACCGCCAACCGCATGACGCAGCCGAATGGCTTCGGTTCGCACGAACACCAATCGTGCGGCGACCGCGAGCCTCAGTCTCCCGGTCTTCGATGCCGGCAACATGCCCGCATCGGCGCCACTGACCCGGCGCGCTGATCTCAGATCAGCGCGCTCGAGCGCGCCAACTCCTCGAAACAATGTTTCAGCGTGCACGCGGCGACGCGTGCGCACGTCGGGAGGTTGCCATGAAGCTATGGCTGAGGGTGGCGGAGGCGGCGGAGTACACGGGACTGAGCCGGGACACGATCTACACCGCATGCGAACGAGACGAGCTGCGTCACGTGCATGTCAACGGGCGACGAAAGATTCTCCTGAGGCCCCAGTGGATCGACACGTGGCTCGAGCGGCACGCGCCGGATGTCGAGGAAGCGACGAATGCCGGCGGGGCGGGGGGCGCGTCATGAGAGGCACGCTTCCCGTTCTGCTCACCGTGGACGAAGCGGCAGAGCTCCTGCGGACCACGCGACGAGCCATCTACGCGATGGTCGAGCGCCGGCAACTCCCAGGCGTGATCCGTGTTCGACGGCGGGTGCTCCTGCGCGCCGATGATTTGCTAGACTGGCTGAACCAGAAGAGCGCGCCATCGCCGAAGGAGTAAACGGCGATGAGCGTGAAAGTACGACCGTATCGAAACGGCGGGTGGGAGGTGGACATTCAGTTCCGCCTCCCCGACGGGACGCGTCACCGGGAACGGTACAAGGCGCCCGTTGAGTCGAAATCCGGCGCGTTGCGCTGGGGCCAGGATCGCGAGCGGCATCTGCTGCAACACGGTCCCGAGCCGGAGAAGAAGGAGGTACCGACACTCGAGGCGTTCGCGCCGAAGTTTCTGGAGGGCCACGCCAAAGCGGACAGGCACAAACCGAGTGGCGTTGCGTCGAAGGAGTCAATCCTCCGGATTTATCTGATCCCAGTACTTGGGAGCCAGAAGCTCGACGCGATCACGAATGCACAGGTGCAGCGGTTGAAGTTGCACCTGACGGACGAGGCGGCCAAGACGGTGAACATCGTGCTGACCGTGTTGAGCGTCATGCTGAAGACCGCAATCGAGTGGCAGATGATCGACCAGCTTCCATGTTCGATCCGGCTGCTGCCGGTTGCGCGTCGAGACGCTGCTTTTCACGACTTCGGCGCGTACGAGCGGCTACTCAACGCCGCGCTTTCGATCGATTCGCGCACGTACTTGATCGCTTTGCTGGGCGGTGAAGGCGGGATGCGAGTCGGCGAGATCGTTGCGTTGGAGTGGGCCGACATCGACCTCGACCGGCGGCAGATCGGCATTCGCCACTCGGATTGGCGAGGGCAACTGACGACCCCGAAGAACGGGCGGGGACGGTTCGTGGCGATGACGGAGCGTGTGGCGGCGGCTCTTCGGAAGCACCGTCACCTCCGCAGTTCACGCGTCTTGTGCAAGGACGATGGTGAGGCGATTACGCGGCAGGGTGCATGGTCGCGCGTTCGTTATGCGGCGCACCGTGCGAATGTGCCGACCGGCGTTCACATCCTGCGTCACACGTTCTGCTCGCACCTGGTGATGCGAGGGGCAGCGATGCGGTCGGTGCAGGAACTGGTGGGCCACCAGGATCTGACGATGACCCTGCGGTATTCGCACCTGAGTCCGGCCGCGTTGATCGACGCTGTCCGGCTGCTAGAGACCAGACCAGTCGACTCGGAGCGTGGAGAAATACTGGAGACGGTTGAAGGCTGCGATAGGAAGTTGAAGTCCTAGAACGAGATAGCTGGCTGGGAGGCAGGGATTCGAACCCCGATACCATGGTTCAGAGCCATGTGTCCTACCGTTGGACGACCTCCCACCAAAGGGGGAAACTCCGAGTATAACGGGCGGTCGGCCGCCCGGGCAAGTCCGGCGCTCAGCGGGCCTCGAGCGCCGTTTCCACCGCCCCGATGATCTGATCGAGGTCGTAGGGCTTGCCGACGACTTCAATCGAGCCGGTCGGCCCCACCAGCTCTTCCAGCCGGGCCTTGTTGGTGGTCGTCAGCACCACCTGGCGGCCGCGCATCACCTCGGTGTCGAGCAGCAGCTTCAGGAAGGTCCAGTTCTGCTCGTAGGGAAGGCTGATGTCGTAGACAATGACCGCGGGGTCGTGCTTTCTGACAAATGCCGGAAAATCCGCCTCCCCCGACTTGAAGTCGCTGACATGGCCAGTCACGACGGAGGTGAAGCCGTGCTGTTGCAGGCAGGCCCGCAGCATCTCGACCGTGTCCTCGCTGCTGTTGACGACCGCGATCACCGCATCGAGCTTTGAATCAGACATTGTCTCCTTCCCCTCCCGGAGCGCCAGGCGCCGCCGCTACTCTTTGTCGAACCACAGCGCCGGCCGCGGCTTCGGGTGATTCCCGACTTCGTTGAGCGTCCTGGCGTCGTAGAGCCGGCCGTTGACCATCACCAGCCCGACGCTCTCGGTGTTGCGGATGTTCTCGAGCGGATTGCGGTCGAGCACGATCAGGTCGGCGAGCTTGCCCTTCTCGAGCGAGCCGAGCTCGGCGTCGAGCCCCAGGTACCTGGCGCCGTTGATGGTCGCGCAACGGAGCGCCTCGAGGTTGCTCATGCCCCCCTGCTGCAGCATCCACAGCTCCCAGTGCGCCCCCAGCCCCTGCAACTGCCCATGCGCGCCCAGCTGCACCAGGCCGCCGGCGTCGAGAATCTGCTTCGCGCCTCTGCCGATCAGGATGTGATTGAAGTCGTCTTCCGGCGCCATCTGGCGCCGCCGCGACCGCGCGTCGACGATCGCCCGCGGCGTTAACGTCAGCAGCTTCTCGTTCTCCCAGACGTTCGAGTGCTGATACCAGTAGTACTCCCCGGACAGCCCGCCGTAGCCGACGATCATCGTCGGCGTGTAGCCGACCCGGCTGCTGCCGAACAGCGTCACCACGTCCGTGTAGAGCCGCGGCACCGGCAGCGAATGCTCGATGCCGGTGTGGCCGTCGAGCACCATGGTCTCGTTCATGAAGAGCAGCGAGCCACCCTCTGGCACGACCAGCATCTGCAGCTCGCGTGCCGCCTTAATGATCATCTGCCGCGAATCACGGCGCTGCTGGTTGTAGCTCTTGACCGAGAACGCTCCCGCCGCCTTCTGCCGCCGCAGGTGCGACAGCGCGTCCTCGTAACTCTCGACCATCGCCTTGAAAGGGGTCTCGGCGCCATAGAGGATGGTGCCGGTCGAGAACAGACGCGGGCCGAGCTTGGCGCCGCTGCGAATCAGCTCGGCATT
>JBBSMO010000330.1:0-3906 GCA_038233155.1 Longimicrobiales bacterium | reverse complement strand
GCTGGCAGACCGAGACGCCCGCGTGCGCCCGGTCTTCCGCTCGCCGCCGGGCGGCGTCGGCCTCGCCCTGCGCGACGGCTACCGCGCCGCGACCGGCGAATACGTGCTCTCGCTGGACGCCGACTTCCAGCACCTGCTCCCCGAGTTCCGCGACCTGTTCGACGCGGCCGCCGAGGGGTACGACGTCGTCGTCGGCAGCCGCTTCTCGCGCAACAGCGTGCTGCTGAACTACCCGTTTGCCAAGATCGTTGCGAACCGCGGCTTCCATCTACTCGCGCAGCTCGTGCTGCTGGCGCGGTTCCGCGATCTGACGAACAACCTCAAGCTGATCCGGCGCAGTGTGCTCGACCGCCTGGTACTGACGGAGCCGGGCTTTGCGATCAACGCCGAGACGGGTCTGCAGCCGCTGCTGTTGGGCGCGAGCGTCCAGGAGGTGCCGATCTCCTGGATCAATCGCACCCCCGAGATGGGCACCTCATCGTTCCGGCTGATGCGTGTGGGCGGCGGGTACGGCGCCGTCCTGCGCGATTTGTGGCGGCGCATCGTGTTCGGCGGCGGCCGGTACCGGGCGCTGCCAGTCGCCGGTCGCCCGCGCCGCACAGGCGGCCTGCCGCCAGTGAGGGAGAAACTTCCGCCGTGAACGCCGGTTCTGCTGCCCGCGGAGCCGCCCTGCCCGGCGCCGCTACCGGGCCGGCTGGTGCGCCGGCGGCTCGTTGGGCGGCGGTCGCCGTTTGGGGAATCTGGCTCTTCATGATGCTCGTTGCGCTCGGCGCAATCGCCCGGTACGGCCGCAACATTCCGCTCGCGGAAGACTGGTTCATGGTGCCGCCGCTTACGGGCAACGAGCCGGACATAGCGGGGTGGCTCTGGTCGCAGAACAACGAGCATCGCGTCCCCCTCGCGCGGCTTCTCTACCTCCTCCTTCTGAAAGCCACTGGCGGAGATTTCCGCGTCGGCATGGTTTTCAACGTGCTCGCCTCGGGCGCTCTCGCCGCGGCGATGATGCGCACTGCGTACCGCCTGCGTGGCGGCCGCACTTCGCTGGCGGACGCTTTCTTTCCGATCGCGTTTCTGCACCTCGGCAACTGGAACAACCTCGTGTGGGGTTGGCAGATCCAGTTCGTGCTCGCGACGTTGCTCACCTGCGCATTGCTGCTGGTCGCGGCCCTTCGCGGCACGGATCTGAGACCGCGCGATGCCTGGCTCGCCGGCACCTGCCTGCTCCTCCTGCCGTTGACCGGCGCCAACGGACTGATCTTCGTCGCCGTGATGGCGCCATGGGCCGCGCTCTCCGCGCGCGAGCTGATCGTACGCCGGAGAACGGGCGGCTCGGGGGCGGGGGCGTACCTGGCCGGCTGCATCGCCGTCGCCATCGTCCTGAGCGGGCTGTACTTCGTCGGCTACGAACGGCCTAGCTGGAACCCGCCGAGCCCGGGCATCGGCCCCGCGGTCGAGACGGCCGTCAAGTTCCTCGCGATGGGTTGGGGCCCGGCGGCTGAGTTGTCGTGGCGCGCGTCCGCGCTGCTCGCGGCGGCGGCCATCGCCTCCGCCGTGGCGCTGATGGTCACGGCGCTCGCGCGGCAGAACGGTCACGAACGCGGACGCGCGTTCGGCCTGCTCTCCTTCGCGGCTGGGATGACCATTTTGGCGCTCGCCATTGGCTGGGGGCGTGCGGCAATGGTGCCGAGCGTAGGGATGCCGGACCGCTACGCGCTGCTGTCGCTGCCGGCTTTGTGCATGACTTTCTTCACCTGGCAACTGTATGGCTCCCCGGGCTGGCGGCGGCCGGTCCAGCTAGGGCTTCTCGCGGCCATGCTCGCGCTGCTCCCGGCGAATACACGTGAAGGGCTCGAGTGGCGCGACTGGTACTCCGCCGGAATGCTTCGTGTCGAGGCGGATCTGGCGGCGGGCATGACCAGCGACGAGCTGGCGCGGCGCAATGGCGAGTTTCTGATCCACTTCGACCGGCGGCGGCTGCCCCGCTACATCGAGATGCTGCGCCAGCGCGAGACCGGGCCCTTCGCGGCACGTCCCGTCTCCCCCCCGCAGGCCCCGGAACAATGATCGCATTGTCGCCAGCATGGAACAATGGTCTAGACAGAGCGAGGGAGCAGGCGAACGGGGGTGCTGGTGCACCGCTCAGGGTACCGCCTGGCCGCGCTTTCCCGCAATCGCAGAGGGAATTCGCATGGCTGCTTGGACGGAAGGGCGGTGCAGGCCAGCAACCGGCCGCCCCTGTTGCCTGTGGGTTGCGCGCGGCAACTGTCCCGGGTGAGCCGCGCCATTCCGCAGCTCCGCGGCCTCTGGCCCGCCGCAGGGGTGATGCTCCTCATCACCGCCATCGGCCTAGCCACGGCGGGGGACTACGGCATGTCCACCGACGAGCCATGGCAGATCGATACGGTGCGGATGAACGCCGCCCTGATCACCGACGGCACTCCGCTAGGCGGCGACGCCGCGTACTATGGCATTGTCTTCAACACCCTCGCGGAAGGCGTATTTCAGATTCAGCGGCGCGTGCTCTCCCCGCGGGCGGAAGCGACCGTAGCCGCAGCGGATGAGAAGCAGCGGTTCTACCAGCGGTACCGCGACCGGCTCGTCTCGAAGCACATAGTCACCTTTCTGGTGTCGCTGCTGGCGTACGGTGCGGTCGCAGCGCTCGCGGGAATCCTGGCCGGCTGGCGCGCCGCCTGGCTAGCTCCGCTCGCGCTCGCCCTGATGCCACGCTTCTGGGGCCACAGCTTCTTCAATCCCAAGGACGTGCCCTTCGCCGTGGGGTTCACGCTAGCGACCCTAGCGGGTGCCTTTCTGATCCGCACGTTGCTGGAAGCGCCGAACGACAAGCGCACCGGGGGAGCGGGTGTTTCGTTGCTGCGCATGCTCGGATGGCCGGCCGCGTACGGGGTGCTCGCCGGGCTCGTGACAGGTGTGCGCATTGGCGGCGTCATTCTGCTGCTAACCGTGCCCGCGGCGCTGCTGCTCGTCTGGTTCGGCGAACGGCGCACAACGGCTGCGGGCACCGCATCAAACGCCGTCACCTGGCCTCCTTTCCGCACCTGGGCGGCGGCCTATGCAGCCCTCTGTGCCGCGTGGCTCGGGACTGCGACGCTGGTACACCCCGTTGCCTGGGCGCGGCCGCTCGGCTGGCTGCGCGACGCGGTCTCCTACATGTCCGCCCACCCGTGGCCCGGCTCGCTGCTCTTTGACGGGAGCTACGGCCCCGCCGCCGCGCTGCCCTGGTATTATCTGCCGAAGTATCTGTTGCTCACGACACCCGTGCTGCTGCTCGGCGCTGCCGCGGCAGGCCTCGCCGCTCTCGCGTGGCGCTTTCGCTTGCGACCCCCGCTCGAACGCGCAGCCGCTCTGCTCGTCCTGATGCAGCTCTTGGTGATCCCCGTCCTCGCCATTCTGAAGGGTTCTTCGATGTACGACGGGCTGCGGCAGTTTCTCTTTATCTTGCCGGCTCTGGCGGTGCTCTGTGCCGTAGGTACTGCCGCCGTTTATCGCCTTCTCCCGCCCCGCCTGCCGCGGTGGGCGGCAGCGGGCGCAGCCGCGGCCGTTCTCGCGGTCACCACGTATGACATGGCGATGCTCCACCCCTACGAGTACGTCTACTTCAACCGCCTGTCGGGCGGGGTAGCGGGGGCAGCCGGCCGGTATGAACTCGATTACTGGACGCTCAGCTTCCGCGACGCGGCCGAGTGGTTGAACCGCACCGGCCGAACCGACGCACCCGTCCTCGTCGCAGGCAATCTCCACTCGGCCAACCTCTTCGCTGCGCCCGAAATCCAGATGACGCACATCGATGACGACGCCGCTGAGCGCGTCACCGGTCCCTTTTTCTACCTGGCCCTGAACAAGCACGGGTACGCGGAGCGCTTCCCGCACTGCCCCGTGGTCCACCGC
>JBBSMO010000329.1:0-3906 GCA_038233155.1 Longimicrobiales bacterium | reverse complement strand
ACCGCGCACCAGGACCCGCGGCACCTCCAGCCGGGCTCGGTCGTAGCCTACCGCCGCGCGTTCTTCGGCGGCGCTCTCCGGGGCATGGCCTTCCGGCTGGACCGCGACCGTACTCTGAACCTGCGCCGCGACGACGCGGGGTGGTCGGGCGCGGTGGAAGAGGTAGAGGTTCGCGCCGATACAGCTTTGCTCACGGGCATGGTTTCGTTGTCGCTGTACGCCGCGCTTCTTAGCGGTGACGCGCATGGGGTTCCGGCGGAAGAACGGGAGCGGGTGGCCGATATTCTCGCGGATCGCATCTTTGCCTGGCAGATCGATTTCTCGCGTGATCTGCGCGAAGGAGACGAGTTCCGCATCCTTTACGAGCGGCTGGTCCGTCCTGACGGCACCGCCCGCTCCGGGCGCGTCTTAGCGGTGCAGTTCGACATCGCCGGCCGTGACCATCAGGCGTACCTGTTCTCCGGCTCAGACGGTTCGGAAGACTACTACGATGCAGACGGCGAGTCGCTGCGGCGTGCGTTTCTACGCGCACCACTCGAGTTCCGCCGCATCAGCTCCGCTTTCGCTACCAGCCGTTTTCACCCGATCTTGAAGCGCAGCCGGCCGCATCACGGCATCGATTATTCGGCCTCGCGCGGGACGCCGGTGCGCTCGGTGGGGGACGGCGTCATCCGCCGGGCTGGCAACGGCGGCGGCTACGGCAACTTGGTCGAGATCCGGCACAAGCGGGGCTACTCGAGCCGGTACGCGCACTTGCAGCGGTTCGCCAAGGGAATTCGGTCTGGCACAGCGGTGAAGCAAGGCCAGATAATCGGCTATGTGGGTTCGAGCGGTCTCGCGACCGGGCCGCATCTCCACTACGAGTTTCATTCCAACGGCCTGCCGGTGAATCCCGCGTCCATCAAGTTCATCACCGGGGACCCGGTGCCGTCGGCGTCGCGTGCGCGCTTCGCCGGGCAAGTCGCGCTGCAGCGTGGGGCGCTCAGCGGCGCAGACATTCGGCTTGCCAGTCACTCGCAAGCGAACCACGTCGCCGCCGAGCAGTAGTGGGCAACGGTGCGGGCATCGATGTGTATCCGGCGATCGATCTGCGTCACGGCCGGTGCGTCCGCTTGCAACAAGGCGACACCGCCCGCGAAACGGTATACGGAGATTCTCCCCCCGCCATAGCGCGCGAGTTGCTGGATGGTGGTGCCGAGTGGCTGCACATTGTAGACTTGGATGCGGCCCTAGGCGACGGCTCTCACCGTTCCCTCATCCGTGAGATCGCACGCACCTGCGGCGGCCGGGTGCAGACGGGCGGCGGCCTTCGCACCATGGCAGATCTCGAAGAGATGCTGGATGATGGTGTGGACCGGGTGGTGGTCGGCACGGCCGCCGCGGAAAATCCGGAGCTGGTGCGGGAGGCGGTGCAACGCTGGGGTCCGTCGCGCATCGCCGTAGGATTGGACGCGCGCGGCGGCCGCCCGGCTGTCCGCGGGTGGAAAGATGAGGCCGATGCGGATCTGTTCACCCTCGCCACCGCCATGGTTGCGGCGGGAGCAAAGATTCTGATCTACACAGACATCGAGCGGGACGGGATGTTGACTGGTCCCAACCTCGAGGTCGCTGCGGAAGTGGCCGCCCGCACCGGCGCCGAGGTGATCGTCTCCGGGGGCGTTGGCAGCGCCGGCGACATTCGCGCCTCGGCCGCGCTAGGAGCTGGCATCTCGGGTGTGATCGTAGGCAGGGCCCTGTACGAGGGCCGCTTTGATCTGAAAGAAGCGCTTGCGGCTGCGAAACGCTGACCCGTTCTCATCTTCAACTCGTATTCGTACGGCGGACTCCGGCAGTCCGCCGTTTTTTTGCGCACCGCAACGCGGGTGCAACGGGGGTGCGCTTGTGATGCGGCCGGCGAGCGGCCACATTTCCACCTGCCCGAGCGCCGGCGCCGATGCCGGACGAATTTTCAGACCCACTACACGTTTTCTGCACCGATGGCACGGCTCTTCAAGAAAAGCTCGGAGAAGAAGTCTCTTTGGGACCGGATCGTAGATGTTGCCCTCACGGATGTTACGGCGTTGGCGCGCGGGATGGACGAAGGGTCGCTCGAGCGGCTCGAAGAACTGTTGATTGCCGCCGACTTTGGTGTTCCCTTCACCCTGCGGTTGACCGACAAGGTCGAGACGCTCACCCAACGCGGCCAGGTACGGACCCAGCGCGATTACCTCCGCGCCGTTCAGGAGGAAATCCAGGATGTGCTATCGGCCGGGAGAGCGGACACCGCACTGAGGTTCAACTTCGAAGGCGGTCCGACCGTTCTGCTGATCGTAGGCGTCAACGGGGCGGGGAAGACGACGAGCATTGGGAAGCTGGCTCACCGGCTCACGCGGCAGGGGCGCAACGTCATGATCGTAGCGGGAGATACCTTCAGAGCCGGGGCCATCGAACAGTTGCGGCGGTGGTCCGAGCGCGCGGGCTGCGGTTTCGCGGGCAGCGAGCCCGGCCGAGACCCGGCCGCCGTAGCCTTCGACGGGCTTGAAGCCGCCGCCCGCGAAGATGCCGATGTGGTGCTGATCGATACTGCCGGGCGCCTCCACACCCAGTACGGTCTCATGCAGGAATTGGAGAAGGTGCAGCGGGTGATTACGCGCAAGTTCCCCGGCGCGCCGCACGAGGTGCTCATCGTGTTGGATGGCACCGTGGGGCAGAATGCCATGGCCCAAGTACGCGCCTTCGGTGAAACCATGAAACTCTCCGGTATCATCCTCACCAAAATGGATAGCACGGCCAAGGGTGGCATCGTCGTGGCTCTGAAGGATGAGTTTGATCTTCCGGTCAAGTTTCTTGGCGTGGGCGAGGGGATCGACGATCTGCTTCCGTTCGAGGTAGATGCCTTCGCCGAGGAAGTCCTCACCGCGTGAGAGGCGCCGCCGGGCCGCCCCTATAGCCCCGACCGCTCCGTGCCCGCCCAGACCACTGCCGACGCGCTTTCCGAGCTCGACCGGCCCGTTCAATTTCTGAAGGGGGTCGGCCCCCGCCGCGCGGAATTGCTGCGCCGGCTCGGCATCCTAACCGCTCGTGACCTTCTCCTCCACATTCCGCGGCGCTACGAAGACGCGACCACCCTTTCGCCCATCGGGAGGGTGGCTGTCGGGCAGGAGGTGACGGTCAAGGGCCGCATCATCTCGAAAGGGGTTCTGCCAACGCGCAAAGGGCTGCGTATCTTCCAGGCGGTCTTGCGGGACGAAACGGGGCTCATCGAGTGCGCCTGGCCCGGACAACCCTTTCTAGACCGCAAGCTGCGCAAGGGGGATCTCGTGCTTGCATCGGGCGTCGTGCGCTTTTATCATGGCCGGCAACTGCAGCCGCGGGAATACACGGTACTCGCGCCGGAAGGCGAAAACGACCAATCGTCCGGGGCGGTATTCTCGGTATACCCGGCTACGGAGGGGCTGTCCCACGGCCAGATCCGCGCGCTGATTGGCGACAACCTGGATGTGTTGCTCGCCCACGCCGCTGACGACGAGATCTTCGATCCGGCGCTGCTCGAACGGCTCGGGCTGCCTGCCTACAGAGAGGCGCTCGAACTTCTGCACCGCCCGCTGTCGATTGCGGATGCTGTACGGGGGCGGCGGCGGCTCGCGTTCGAAGAACTCTTCTTCCTACAGTTGCTGCATGCTCAGGCACGCCAGGCGGCGCTCGCCCAAAGTCCTGGCATCGCTTTCGGGCGCACCAACCGGTTGCTTAAACCCCTCTACTTGTCACTCCCGTTCGAGCTGACTAAAGCGCAGCAGACGGTGTTGCGCCAGATCAACGAGGATATGGGGTCGCCGCAGCGTATGACCCGGCTGCTGCAGGGAGATGTAGGTTCCGGTAAAACCATAGTCGCTATCTTTGCGATTTTGCGTGCCGTTGAAGACGGGT
>JBBSMO010000328.1:0-3914 GCA_038233155.1 Longimicrobiales bacterium | reverse complement strand
CCGCGGGGGGGCGGGGGGGGGGGCCGCGCGCGGGGGGGGGGCCCCCCCGGGCGGGCAGGCATTCCGCATTCTGCATTCCGCAATCCGCATTCGTTTATATTTCCACCCCCCAGCCGTCGTAGGCCCCGAAGACGCCGTCGGGGAGGCGCTCGTCGAGTTGTGCCTGGGTGACGTGGTGACTCAGGTGCGTCAGATAGGTTTCTCCGGCTGCGATCTCGCCGGCGACGGCTACGGCTTCCTCAACATTGAAGTGGGTGGGGTGCGAGCGGCCGAACCATAGCGCGTTCAGCACCAGCACGCGCACCCCGCGAAGCGCGTCGAGAGTTCGCGCCGGGAGGCGCTTCGCATCTGTGATGTAGCCGAGCCCGCCACAGCGGAATCCCAGCGCCTCGAGGTTGCCGTGGGGCACGGGCAGCGGGAGCAGCGAAAAGCCTGCGATGCTCGCCGGCTCGTACGGGTGCAGCGATTCCAGTGCGGCCTCCGGCTTGCTCGTTCCGGCGAGCGGCTTGATGGCGGGATCGAAAATGTAGCGGAACCGCTCGGCAAGGGTACGGGCACAGCTCTGGGAGGCGGCGATCCGCAATGGAGAGCCGCGGCGAGCGGAGAACACGCGCAGATCATCGATCCCGTTGGTGTGATCCGCATGGCAGTGGGTGTACCACACCGCATCGACATCACTCACACCGGCGGCGACTAGCTGCAGGCGCAGTTCGGGCGGGGTGTCGATCAGCAGCCGGGCGCCATCCTGCTCGAGCAGCGCCGCGTGGCGGGTCCGGCGATCACGCGGGTCGGCCGAGGTGCAGGTCGCGCACCTGCACCCGATCACCGGCACTCCGAACGAGGTGCCGGTGCCGAGAAAGCGCAGCTTCACAACGCCGCCTGCGGGCGGAGTGACGACGCCTGCGGGCGGAGTGCGGGTGCGCGAAAGTGCGGCAGTGCAAAGGTGAACGGGAGCGGCGAGTGCGCGGTCCCCCGGGGCTCGAGGCGGCGCACGCCGCAGTTCCGCCCTCGCGCCTCGCACTTTCGCACAGTCGGGTTCAAACCACCTCTACCCGCAGCGTGTTGGTCGTGCCCGGGGTGTTCATCGGGAGGCCCGCGGTAAGCACGACGCGGTCGCCGGCTTTAGCGAGCCCCCGCTCGATAGCGGTTCGCCGTGCGCAGGCGAGCATGTCGTCGTACGAAGTGCCGTTCGAACAAAGGATCGGAATCACTCCCCAGACTAGCGCGAGCTGATTGAAGGTGCGTTCCGACTGCGTCAGCGCAAGGATTGGAACGGGCGGCCGGAACGACGAGACCACGCGTGCCGTCGACCCCGTTTGGGTGAAGGTGAAGATCAGGGGCGACTCGAGGCGGCGCACCGCTTCGGCTGTCACTGCCGCGATCGCCCGGTCCGTCGGGGTCTGTCCCACGGCGGTGTACTCGATGGGAATATCGTAGTGCGGCCCCGCTTCTAGAATGGCCGAATTCTCGATCTCTTCCGCGATCCTCACCATGGCTTTCACGGCGGCGACCGGAAACTTGCCGGTCGCCGTTTCGGCGGAGAGCATGACAGCGTCCGTCCCGTCGATGATCGCGTTAGCTACATCGGACGCTTCGGCGCGCGTGGGCCGCGGGTTGTCAATCATCGATTCGAGCATCTGCGTCGCGGTGATCACCGGGCGGCTCGACAGATTGGACAGTTGGATCATCCACTTTTGGGCGAGCGGCACCTTCTCGAAAGGCAACTCGACGCCCAGATCGCCGCGCGCCACCATGGCCGCGGCGGACGCATCCAGAATGGCCCGCAGGTTCTCGAGCGCCAGCCCCTTCTCGATCTTCACCACCACCAAGGGGCCGCCCTTCGGGATCCGGCGTTTCAGGTCCAGCGCGTCCTCTGCCTCGCGAACAAAGGAGAGGCCGATGTAGTCGACACCCTGTTCGAGCGCGAAATCGAGATCGCGCAGATCCTTTTCGGTCAGCGACGGAGTGCTCACCCGCACCCCGGGAAGATTGATTCCCTTGTGCGAGCTTAGGCTGCCGCCATGAATGACGCGCATGGTAGCGCGCGGCGGCTCGCGCTCCTCTACGATCAACTCCATGAGCCCGTCCGCCAACAGCACTACATCGCCCACATCGACGTCGGAGGCCAGGTCGCCATAGGTGGTGGGGATCTCGCCGGGGCGGTGCTCCCCCTCCGGCGCGAAGGTGACGCTGTCCCCCGTGCTCAGCACGCGCGGCTCCGGCAGCGACCCTACGCGGATCTTGGGCCCCTGGAGGTCCGCGAGTACCGCAATGGGACGGCCTGCCTCCTTGGCCGCGGCACGCACATGGGCGATGGTCTCGCCATGGGTGGCGTGCTCGCCGTGCGAAAAGTTGACCCGCGCTACGTCCATCCCTGCGTCTACCAACGCACTGATGCGTTCGGGTGTTGAAGTTGCGGGCCCTAGGGTACATACGATCTTGGTACGGCGAGCCATAGGCGGCGGTCAGCTCCGGCAGAAGAATTGAGAGATAGGATCGGCGGCATGAAAGTGCGGCACGGGAGCCCCGGCATGCAAGGGAAGCGCGCTCAACGACCGGCCAGCCGCCTTTCCACCCGGCGTACTAGCTCTGGCAGCGCCTCGCCCGCATTCCGCATGATGACCAACCCGGCGGCTTCGGTGACGCCGCTCGGCTCCGGATTCACTTCGATGACCTTGCCGCCGTTGTTGCGGGCGACGAAGGGCAGCTCTGCGGCAGGCCAGACGGTGCCGGAGGTGCCGACTACGACCATCACATCGCAATTTTCGGCAAGCTGCCACGCCCTTTCCACGGCGAGCGGCGGCAACATCTCCCCGAACCAGACCACGTCCGGCCGCAGGGGAGAGCCGCAGACCGCGCACGCGGGCGGTGGCTCGCTGGTGTTCTCGTCTGGAAAGGGCAGCGGCTCGCCCGCGTACGGGTGCCCTGCGTCCAGGCATTTGAAGCGGTTGATGTTGCCGTGCAGCTCGACCACATCTTCAGAACCAGCCGCGGTATGGAGCCCGTCGATGTTCTGCGTTACGACCGCCACCTGGGGATGCAGCCGCCCGAGATCCGCCACTGCAAGGTGCCCCGCATGGGGCTCGCAAGCGGCGATTTGGCGTCTGCGCTCCGCATACCAGCTCCAAACGCGCGCCGGTTGGTCACGAAAGCCGCGCTCGGTCGCCAGCTCCTGCGGGCTGTAGCGCGCCCATAAACCTTCCATCGCGTCGCGAAAGGTAGGGATGCCGCTCTCCTTGGACATGCCGGCTCCGGTCGAGACTACCACGTTCGCGGCGCCGGCCAGGAGCTCCGCGGCACGTTCGAGTGCTTCCTCCGTCATGTGTCCGTTTGTTGATACACGATCTCGCCCCCCACCATCACGAGCAGACACTTCATCTCCCGCAGCTCCTCCGGCTCACATGCGAGCGGGTCCCGGTCCCAGGCGACCAGGTCCGCCTGCATCTGTGGCGCCAGGCGCCCGCGAATGGCTGCTTCCCCGCCAGCGGCAGCCGGACCGGCTGTGTACGCCTCGAGCGCCTGGCGGGCAAACAGCTTGTGCTCCGGGTACCACTCGGCACCCTGGTACGGCCCGCTCCACGTTACCCGGCGAGCAGCGGCGAAGAGCCCGAGGCGCGGGTCGGGAGATTCTACCGGCGCATCGGAGCCGAACGCGAGCAACATCCCCCGCTCGAGCAGCGGGGCGAAGGGATAGGCGCCGCGGGACCGTTCGTGGCCCCAATGGCGCTCGGCTGCGGGGACGTCCGTCAGCAGATGTGCAGGCTGCATAGACGCGGTCACGCCAGAGCCGGCGGCGCTCTCCCACAGATCCGGCGGGCAGAGCTGCAGGTGCTCTATGCGGTGCGGCACGGCCGCGGGGGGCGGGGTGCTGCCCAGCACTGCCAGCGCCAGCTCGACCGCCGCGTCGCCGATGG
>JBBSMO010000327.1:0-3940 GCA_038233155.1 Longimicrobiales bacterium | reverse complement strand
TGCCGCAGCAGGCGGCGGGGTAGCAAAGGAACAGAGCGCGGGAAGCCGCGCTTTTTCTTGCTCCCGTACTTTGTGATACAAAGCACTTGCCGATAACGATCCGAACAGGGAGGTGCCCGAGGGACCGGAAGCGGGCTGCGGGGGTGACGGACGTGGTTGATTCGCACACCCGCACGCGCGGCTGCAGAACGGGCCGTACGATGCCAGCTACGCCGGCTCGCTCAGCGCGGGCGTGGTGGTGGAGCTCTGCTGGCACAGTTGCCTCTGTTCGCGCACCTCGGGGACGAGGCGCTGGCCGCCGTGGCCGACCGCACGGTGTTCCGGAATCTACCGAGCAACACCCTTCTGTTCCGCCGTGGGCAGCCCTGCCAGGGGTTGTACGTGGTGGAGCGGGGGCGGGTCCGTGTCTACCGCGCCAACCGGGACGGCCGCGAGCAGGTGCTGCACACGCAGGGTCCCGGCCAGCCGCTGGCGGAGGTTCCCCTGTTCGACGCCGGTCCCTACCCCGCTTCGGCGCGCGCGCTGGAAGACAGCCGCGTGCTCTTTCTGCCGATCGGTGAGTTTCAGCTGCTGTACCGGTCTCACCCGGAAATCGCCGATTCGGTGATTCGCGAGCTCGGGCGCCGCCTGCGCCGGGCGGTGCGGTTGATCGAAAAGGTTTCCCTCAAGGATGTCCCGGCACGGGTCGCAATGACGCTGCTGGAATACGCCGAGTCCGCGGGGGCGCTGCGCGACGGGGGCGAGTTCACGCTGCCGCGCACGCAGGAGGAGCTGGCGGCGGAGCTCGCCACCACGCGCGAAAGCGTGGCTCGGGCGCTGGCTCGTCTCCGCAAGGAAGAAACGATCCGGCAGGAAGGCGCGCGAATCCGAATCGTGAGTTTGGACCGACTGGAACGCGCCGCATCGCCCACGTAGCCCATCCCGAGAACAAGGTGGTCCGTGAAGATCCAGATTCTGCTCGTCCCCTACGACTCCGGGCAGCACCACGTTCGCATGGGGTGCGGGCCCGGCTTCTTCCTCCGGAACGGCGCGGGGAGCCGGCTCCGCGCCCTGGGGCACCGGGTCGATGCGGAGTTCATCGAGACGGACGACGGCGTATTGCCTACCGAAATCGCGACGACGTTCGCGCTCCACGCGCGCCTGGCGGAGCGCGTCCGGATCGCGGTCGACGCGGATAAGCTCCCCCTGGTCCTGAGCGGAAACTGCGGCAGTGCCCTGGGCACGCTCGCGGGGCTCGGCGCAAGCGACGTGGGGGTGGTCTGGTTCGATGCGCACGCGGATCTCAATACCCCCGAAACGACCCCCAGCGGGTTCCTGGACGGGATGGCGCTCGCGACGCTCGTCGGCCATTGCTGGCGCCCGCTCGCCGCGCGCGTGCCGGGCTTTCACCCGCTTCCCGAAGGCAACGTCGCGCTCGTCGGGACGCGGAGCCTGGATCCGGCAGAGGAAGCCGTGCTCGACGGATCCGCCATTGTCCGGATTTCCGCCGGCCGGATCCGCGACGTGGGAGTGCGCGACGCGCTGGAGCCGGTATTGATCGCTCTGAAGCGCTGGGTGTCACGGATCTACCTGCACCTGGATCTCGACGTGCTCGATCCCGCCTACGGGCGCGCGAACCATCTGACCCCGCCGGGCGGTCTGACCCCGGACCAGCTTTTGGAAGCGATTACCCTGACCCGTACCCATCTTCCGGTCGCGGCCGCCGGAGTCGCCTCGTACGACCCGGAGTGCGACGAAGCGAGCACAGTCTGGCACACCGCCGTCCAGGCCCTGGAGCTGCTCGTCCAGGAGTCCTGACCTACGACGGGGCTGTGCGGCACCCTCGTCTCCAGCCCAATCGCGCCCCGTGATTCAGATCACAGCGGGCGCGATTTGTTGGCCGTATTCTTCTCAGAGAATGAATCTCGTCTGACCGGAGCGGAGCACGCAACCCGCCCGGTTCACCGGCGAAAGCGAAACGCGAGCGCCGGCGCCTGCACGCACCGACGAGGCGCTAAAACGGAACGACCCGGGAGAACGACGATGCCCACAACGACCTGTTTACTCACGGAAACGGTGCTGCACGCCAGCCGCAGCGAAGAAACCTTTCGCCTCGCCCACTCCGCAACCCTGGCCCGGGACGGATGGAGCGCTCACCCGCTGATCGATCGGGGTTCGCTCCGGGCCGCACTGGTCGCGATCACGGCCGGGGGGGTCATCACGGAGCACCGCACGGAGGGGTCGCTCCTGATGCAGGGGGTCTATGGCCGCGTTTACGGCCGCGCGGGCGGGCACGTATGTGCCCTCGAGCCGGGAGACCTGATCTGCTTTCCCGCGGGAAAGGTCCACGCGGTGGAATCGCCGGGTGGGGGCACCTTGCTGCTCATCGCGACGGTGGATGGAACCGCGCAACCCGCATAGGGCCGCGCTAGCTCGCCTACGCGGGGGAGGCCGGGGCCCCACGGGACGAGTACCGCTTCACCCTGCCGCGTACCTAGGAAGAATTGGCGGCCGAGCTCGGCACGACCCGCGAAAGCGTGGCCCGCGCGCTCGGCGGCCTGCGCGGGAACGGGATGATTCGGCAACGGGGAGCCGGCATCCAGCTTCTGGACGTGGCACGGCTGCGGAAAGTCGCCGCCGAATGACCCGCATCGGCTCGACGTACGGGGTCCGGTGGGGCTGATCCGGGTCGCGGCCCTGAGCGCGATCACGCCAGGCGAAGCGCACGGCTTCGTGGTGGCGGGGCGCGACATCGTGCTCTGCAACGTGGACGGCGAGATCTACGCGCTCCAGGGGATGTGCACGCACCAGGACCTCCCGCTAGGCGGCGGCGAGATCGAAGACGGGGTGCTCACCTGCGAGTGGCACGGGGCCCGGTTCGATGTGTGCACCGGGGCGGTGTGCGCGCTGCCCGCCACGCGACCCCTGAAGACCTATGAAACCCGGGTGGTGGACGGGCAAGTTCACATCCTCTTCGGTGAATAACCCTTACTCAACTGTGGGGCATTGAGAAAACCGGCCTTCAAGATTCTCCCCACCGCGACTCGAATGCCTCCCAAGAACCCCCCCACAGCGATCGCGAACTCTTTGCGATAAGGGTCGCGGCAACCTTCCGACTGACCGATCCTTCGTTCCGTGCGATCTTTTCAGGTAGGGAAAACGAAAGGTCCCGCAACCCGAGGAGGATCGTATGCGGAATCTGAAACAGGGCGTACTCGCGACGATCGTGGGGATCTTGGCTCTGCTGATCGTTGCGGTCACCGTCTTCGGCAAGACCGGCTTCGGAAGGGGAGGGGACGCGGACCTGGTGTGGGACATGCCCGATGCCGTCGTATCGGCCAACACCTATCACGGCCCGCCCGCCGTGGGCGAGTACCTGAGCCTTGCGCCCAACCTGGCGAAGCTGCCCGCGGGGAACCGCACGCACGCCGTACGGCTGGACGTGGTGGCCCGGGAGGTCGAGGTCGCTCCCGACGTTCGCTTCCTCGCCTGGACCTTTGGCGGCACGCTGCCCGGTCCGGTGCTCCACGTGCGCCAGGGGGACCGCATCAACTTCTCGATGGCGAACCGCACCGACGAGGAGGTGCAGGTCAGCGTGCCGATCCGCGGTGGCGCCGACCTCGCGAACGCCCCCATTACCGGCGGCAGCGACGCGGTGGAAACCGCGCTTTCCGCGGTCCGGCAGCAGAAGCCGATCGCCAAGATCGCGCAAATGCCGCACTCGATGGATTTTCACGCGGGCACCGTCGCGGCGGACGACAAGTGGCAGGTCATCGCTCCGGGGCAGGCCATCGACTTCGAGTGGGTCGCCAACTACCCCGGTGTGTACATCTATCACTGCGGCGTGGCGCCGGTGCTGATGCACATGGGGATGGGCCAGTACGGCGTGGTGGTCGTATCGCCGAAGGAGGGGTTCCCGACGGACGCCGAGGTGGACCGCGAGTACGTCGTCGTCCAATCG
>JBBSMO010000326.1:0-3942 GCA_038233155.1 Longimicrobiales bacterium | reverse complement strand
GCCCTGTTAGGCATCGCGGCGCCCGAACGAATGGAGCGCCAGTCCGAACCAGCCACTCCTTGAATCCGCTGAGATGTCCCTTCTGGTCGTAGGTAGCGTCGCGCTGGACACTGTCGAGACCCCTTTCGGCAGGGCCGACGATGTGATCGGGGGTTCGGCTACCTTTTTCAGCGCTGCCGCGTCGCTGTTCGGCCCCGTGCAGGTGGTCGGCGTCGTGGGCGATGATTACCCGCACCGGGATCTGGACTTTCTCGTTGCGCGAGATGTGGATTTTGCCGGCCTGCAGCGAGCCAGCGGCGAGAGCTTCCGCTGGAGCGGCCGCTACAGCTTCGACCTCGGCACCCGCGAAACCCTCGAAACCAAGCTCGGGGTGTTCGCCGACTTCGATCCGGCCATTCCGGACGAGTTCAAGGATACGGAGTGGGTTTTCCTAGGCAACATAGACCCGGCGCTGCAGCTCAGTGTGCTCGAGCAGATCCGGAACCCCGGTTTCGTCGCGTGTGATACCATGAACTTCTGGATCGAGGGGCAACGGGACGCACTCGTCGCCCTGATCGGCCGCGTGGATCTCTTGCTCGTCAACGACTCCGAGGCCCGCGAGCTCTCGGGCGACTTCAACCTTTCCCGCGCCGCTCGCTGGATCTGTGACCGCGGCCCCCAGTACGTGGTGATCAAGAAGGGCGAGCATGGCGCGGTTCTTTTTACACCAGATTCTACCTTTTTCGCCCCTGGCTTTCCGCTCGAGGAGGTCTTCGACCCCACCGGTGCGGGAGATGCCTTCGCCGGCGGCTTCATGGGGTACCTCGCACAGGCGGGCGAGTGTGATGACCATCACCTGAGGCGCGCGATGGTCTACGGATCGGCGATGGGGTCGTTCGCGGTAGAGCAGTTTTCGGTGGACCGTTTCCGCACCCTCACCGCGCCCGAAATAGAAGACCGCGTCCGGCTGTTCAGGGAGATGACGGAGTTCGAAATTCTGCCGCTGGTGAACAGCGCTGTCTGAGCCCGCCGTGACGCACCCGCAGCCCTCGCTTTCATATCGCGACGCCGGCGTGGACATCGAAGCCGCGGATCGCGCGAAGCGTTCTATACGCGCTCTGATCGCATCCACCGCCACAGAGGGGACCCTGTCCGAAATTGGCTCATTTGGCGGAATGTTCAAGCTGCCGCCCGGGCTGCGCAACCCGGTGCTGGTGGCTAGCACGGACGGCGTCGGCACCAAGCTTAAACTCGCCTTTCGCACCGGGCGCCACGCTGGCATTGGTGAGGATTTGGTAAACCACTGCGTCAACGACATTCTGGTGCAGGGCGCCCGCCCCCTCTTCTTTCTGGATTATATTGGCACGGGGCGGCTCGACGAAAATATCGTGCGGGAGATCGTCGAGGGGGTGGCACGGGGCTGCCGTGCCAACGGCTGTGCATTGCTAGGCGGGGAGACCGCGGAAATGCCGGAATTCTACGCGGACGGCGAATACGACCTGGCTGGCACCATCGTAGGCGTAGTCGAAGAAGGGCAAATTCTCGACGGCACCGCCGTCCGGGAAGGCGATGCTCTGATCGGCCTCGCCTCGAGCGGGCTGCACACCAACGGCTACTCGCTCGCCCGCCGGATCGTTTTCGAGCGCGGCGACCTCGGTGTGGATTCGGAGCTGCCCGGCACCGGCCGCAACGTGGCGGATGTGCTGCTGGACCCCCATCGCTCGTATTTGCCGTTTATCGAGCCGCTCCTCGATTCGGGATCGATCCGGGCGCTCGCTCACATTACCGGCGGGGGAATTCTCGACAACCTGCCCCGCGTGTTGCCCGCAGATCTCGGGGCTGTCGTCCGCCGCGGGAGCTGGACGGTGCCGCCTCTGTTCGGGTGGCTGCAGAAAACTGGCGGAGTGGCGGAGAGCGAGATGTTCCGGACCTTCAACATGGGGATCGGAATGATCTGCGTCGTGCGGGAAGCCGACGTAACCAAGGTGCTCGAGCACATCGGGAGCGCGGGCTGCGAGGCGTGGTTGGCTGGTGAAATTGTCTTGGGCACTCACGAAGTTGTTCTGGCGTAGCACGCGGCGCGGCTGGCGGTCTCTGGCGTTGCTGGCTGTTTGCAGCACGCTTTCTCCCTTCGCCGCGCGAGCGCAGCAAGACCCAGCCGGCGGTAGCTGTGCAGCGGTTGATGCTGCCGCACGCGGCAACTGCATGGCGGCCTTCGACGCGATGGCAGCGGTAGGCCCGCAGCTCGGCACATTGGCAGCAGCGGGGATCCCCGGCGCCGGCACTGCAGGCACCCTTGGGCGCAGCTTTGGCGCCCGGCCGAGGGTGAGCGCGTATGGCACTCTCGGTTTTCTCGGCGGCTCTATGCCAGAGCTGCTCGGAACCGGTGACAAAGTGGCGGAGGGTCGTCCCGGCGGCTCTGCTTCCTATGTAGCGCTCGGGCTGCGCGGGGGTCTCGCCGTCGGGGTGCTACCGGGGTTCAGCCTTTCCCCGCGGCTGGGCGGCGTAGGGGCCGTAGATCTGCTGGTCAACGCATCTCTGCTCCCTTTGGGGATATTCAAGGTTCCCGGCTTCGAAAGCGGAAGCAACCCGCTCGGCCTTGGGGCCGGGGTGCGCGTCGGGCTGCTCGGCGAGTCGTTTACCTTGCCCTCGGCGTCGGTATTGGTTGGGTACAACCGGCTGGGCCGCGTCTCGTACGGTAACGTATGCTTAGTCGAGATCACTCCCGCCGGTGCTGGGCGCCTCTGTTCCGAGCCGGACGACCGCGCCGAATTCTCCTCGAACGTCGAACAGGTCGATCTTCGCCTTGCCCTCAGCCGCTCCGGTTTGGGCATAGGGTTGCTGGGCGGCGTCGGCTACTCCTGGTTCTGGGGCGACGGCACATTCGCGGCGATTCCTACGGCCGCGACCGGCGATGCGGTTCCGGTGTCCAACGGAGATCTTCGGATGCGGGAGGGCCGCTGGTCGGCTTTCGGGGAAGCATCCTACCGGTTTCTGCTCACCACCTTCAGCTTCCAGGCGGGTTGGCTGGGCGGGCGCGAAGGCAGCCCTGGCGGGGTGTCAGGCGGCGCCTCCCTCTTCGATGCCGGGAATCCTACCTTCTTTGGCAGCTTTGCCGCGCAGTTCGCGATCTGAGGTGTCCGCTGGCGATTCTCCCGCCGGTTTCATGCGCCGCGCGCTCGAACTCGCCGCGCGCGGGTGGGGGAGAGTTTCACCGAACCCTCTAGTAGGTGCGGTGGTCGTTCGTGATGGCGACATCGTCGGGGAAGGGTTCCACGAGCAGTACGGCGGCCCGCACGCGGAGGTAGCCGCTCTGAACGCTGCCGGAGCCGCCGCCCGTGATGCGACGCTGTATGTGACGCTCGAACCCTGCGCTCACTACGGCAAGACGCCGCCCTGCACGACCGCGATCCGCCAGGCCGGGATCGCGCGCGTCGTCATCGCGGCGGCAGACCCGAACCCGGTCGCGGCCGGCGGCGCCGAGTGGCTGCGCTCGACCGGTATCGAAGTCGAGACAGGTTTGCTAGCGGAAGAGGCCCGCGATCAGAACGCGCCTTTCTTCCACGCGCACCCGGCTGGCGCCGCTACCCGGCCCTGGCTCGCCCTGAAGCTTGCCCTGACGCTGGATGCGCGCATTTCCGATGCCTCAGGCCGCTCCGCCTGGATCACGGGGCCGGAAGCGAGGGCGGAGGTACACCGCCTGCGGGCTGGCTACGATGCCATCGCTGTCGGTTCCGGAACTGTCATCGCCGACGACCCATTGCTGACTGTTCGTGGTGCGGTGCAGCCGCGCAAACCGCCGCTGCGCGTGGTATTCGACCGCCGGCTCCGCACCCCGCCCGGCGCCCGCCTGTTCTCCGCCGATGGTACGCCGCTGCTCTTCATCGCCGGCTCCGCTGCCGAGCCTGGCCGCGCCGCCCTTCTCCGCGAGCGGGGCGCCGAAGTTGAAGCCGCCGACACTCT
>JBBSMO010000325.1:0-3966 GCA_038233155.1 Longimicrobiales bacterium | reverse complement strand
TTCGCGCGTGCAAGGCGCGCGGCCTCCTGCGCCTTGAGCCGGGTCTAGGCCAGGTTGGAACCCGGGGGCGTCTCGACGATGATGTTGAACTCGGAGACGTCCTGCTCGGGGAAGAACTCGCCGCCGAGCTTGGCGATGGGCGGCACCACGCGGATGCCGAAACCCGTTGCGCCAATCACTAGCACCGCCAACAGCAGCCCCGCGGCTATGACTCCGCCTTTGCCCCACCCGCTGCGGCCGCGCGCCCACGGCTTCATCAGCCGGTACACCATCCACACGGCGAGCGCGCCAATCAGTACTACCATGAAGCCGCTGATGCCCTTCACCGGAATCATCAGCGCCCCGAAAAAGGTGCCGAGGGCCAGGAGCACCATCGCCAGCCGGTGGTCCAGCGCCCAGCCGATCACCCGCTTGTAGTCTTCGGCCTGGCGGTCGAACCAGCGGTTGAAGCGATCCAGCTTACGAGTGACCCAGCTCTTCTCGTGCTCCTCTAGCTCGGGGTCCGGCCAATACGCCGAGAGCATCGGATCCAGCGAAAAGCTGACGAAGAGCGAGACGAGCACGGCGCAGGCGATGGTCAGCGCAAAAGGCGCGAACCACTGCTCGGCGATCCCGCCCATGAAGGCGATGGGGATGAAGACGATCACGATCGAAAAGGTTGTCGCCGTCACGGCGAGCCCGATTTCGGCCGTCCCTTCGCGGGCCGCTGTATAGTGGTCTTTCCCCATCTCGACATGGCGCACGATGTTTTCGCGCACCACAATGGCATCATCTATCAATATCCCGATCGCCAGCGACAGGCCTAACAAGCTCATGGTGTTGAGCGTGAACCCGAACGCCCAGACGGCAATGAAGCTCGCTAGCACCGACACCGGCAGCGCCAAGCCGGTAATGACCGTGCTGCGCCACGAGTTGAGGAATATGAAGACGGTAAAGATGGTGAGCAGCGCCCCCTCTAGCAGCGCCTCCTGCACGTTGCGTACGGAGTTGTCTACCCGCTCGCCCGCGTCTTTGACTACCCGCAACGCCACGCCCTCCGGCAGCCGCTCCTGGATCTGCCCGACCTCCCCGAGCACGCGCTCGCTCACCGCAGTCGTGCTGTAGCCCTGCGCCTTGGTGATATCAATGCCGACCGACTCTTCGCCGTTGAACAGCGCGATGGTGCGCTGCTCCTCCGTAGCGTCGCGCACCGTCGCCACCTCGCCGAGGCGAACCAGCCGCCCGCCCGACTGCGAGACCGCGATCTCAGCGAAGTCTTCAGGCCGCTCCAACCGCCCGCGCAGGCGGATGGTGCGCTCGTCCAGCTCCCCATTCAACCGCCCTACGGGAACGGCGAGGTTCTGCGTCTGCAGCGTCTGCACTACCTGTCCCACGCTCACGCCTGCCGCCTGCATCGCCCGCGGGTTCAGCTCGACGGTCAATTCGCGCTCGATGCCGCCGGCGACGCTCACATCCGCGACCCCGGACAGGCCGCGCAACTCGCGGGTTATGCCGGGCTCGGCGATGCGCGTCAGCTCCGCCGAGCTGAGCCGTTCGGAGGTCAGCGCGAGCGATACGATCGGCAGATCATTTGGGTCGAAGCGGGTGAGGATCGGCTCCTCCATCTCGAGCGGCAGGTCCCCCCGGATCTGCGAGATCTGGTCGCGGATGTCCTGCGTCGCCTGCTGCAGATCCTTGTCGAAGACGAACTCGACGATGATGACGCCGAAACCGTCCAACGACTGCGAGGTGATGCGGTCCACGCCGCTGATCGCCGCGATCCCCTCCTCCATCGGTTCCATCACCTCGCGCTCGACGATGTCTGGCGAAGCGCCCGGGTACGGAACCGCC
Source organism: Longimicrobiales bacterium (assembly GCA_038233155.1). Lineage (GTDB taxonomy): Bacteria > Gemmatimonadota > Gemmatimonadetes > Longimicrobiales > Longimicrobiaceae > JBBSMO01. Next base: position 2,136 of record JBBSMO010000325.1, on the reverse strand, counting down.
ACCGACACCACCGGCGGGTTGACTTCGGGGAACTCGTCCGTATCGAGCTGCCACCAGGCGAACGCGCCGAAAATCACCATCACCAGCATGGCGACAATAGTGATAACGGGGCGGCGAATAGCGAAATCTGAGATCCACATGGTATTAGTCGCGAGTCTCGGGTCGCGGGTCGCGAGCTTTCAGTGACCGGATGAGTCCGTTCAGCATTCGCATCACTTCCTGCACCTTTTGATTCAAGCTTTCTCGGTTAGCGTCTGGCAAGAATTTCAGATCGCCCGCTAAAATTAGGAAGTATTCGGCCTCTGCCGCGGAAGCGAGTGCGATGTGGCAGAACCTGGCCATGTCAGCATCGCTTCCCCGTCGGCTGCCTTCCGAGATATTGGCGGGTATAGAAACAGCAGCCCGCCGCAATTGGTCGGTTATGCCGAAGCGTTCCGCCCGCGGAAACATTGCCGTCGCGGTGTATACTTCGAGCACAAACTCATGTGCGCGGCGCCAGACCTCTAATGACTTGAAGTCGCCCATGGATTTTAGAGGTTCAGAGTGAAAGTTATGGCTTCGGACTCGTGACCCGCGACTCGCGACTCGCGACTACTACCGGTGTTCCCCCCGTGATTCCTCGTGCGGCGCCGCTGAGCACCGTGTCGCCAGCGGCGATGCCCGTAACGACCTCTATGCGTTCTGCCGCAGCGTCGCGGATGCCGAGCTGCACGGCTACCTGTTCGGCGCGGCCGCCGCGAAGGCGGGTCACCGTAGGTGCCGGGCCACTGGTATCGAGCGCATTCTCGGGGATCACTATCCCCTCATGGACGACACTCTGCACACGCCCTTCGGCGAACAGGCCCGAGACCAGCGCGCCGCCAGGATTCGGGATCGAAACGAAGATCGGCACCTGGCGCGTGACGGGGTCTGCTGCCGGGCTGATCCGCTCGATGCGGCCGGTGAAGGTGCGGCCCGGATAGCCGCTGACGGCGAATTCGACGGGACTGCCAACTTCGATCTGCGCGAGTTCGCCGGAGGGGACGGACGCTTCCAGGCGCATGCTGCCGGGATTGATGATGGTGACCAGCGCCGCGCCCGGTGCCACGACATCGCCGGCGCCGACGGCGCGGTTGCTCACCACGCCAGAGATAGGGGCTCGCGGGCGCGAGTTGGCGACCTGCTCGCGCACCGCGGCGAGCTGCGCCTGCGCACTCGCTAGCTGCGCCTGGGTCGCGGCGACGGCATTCGTAGCGGTCTCGAGATCCCGCTGCGCGATGGCGCCGGCCGCCGCTAGTGTCGATGAACGTTCGGCATTGAGACGCGCCACCTCGTTTGCAGCGCGTGCAGACTGCACCGCCGCTTCTGCCGAGCGATAGCTGGCGTCGAGCGCGGCCGCGTCTATGCGGAGCAATTGAGCGCCGCGGTTCACCCGCTGCCCTTCCTCGATCATCACCTGCAGCACCGTGCCGCCTATCTCGGCCCGGACAGTGGCCTGGTCTTCCGCCTCGAGGGAGCCGGAGATCTGCGGGCCGGAGGTCAGCTCGGCCCGCTCTGCTATCACCACATTCTCGACCCCGACGGAAATTGGTTCTGTCGCGGCTGGCGCTGCCTCGCCACCACGGCCGCACGCCGCCGCCAATAGTAGCGCGAGCAGTACCGGAGCCTGGCGAACCATCGGAAATTCGAACCCATCGGTGTTGATCATGGCGTGCCAGCTCCGGGAATCTGTCCCTGGGTTGCGGTTGCGCCCGCGCCTGCGGGCTGCGATGTCCCGCCTGCGGCGGGCGCTGCGGTGCCGAAGTCCTGCGTCCTGCCGCCTTGGGATGCGCCCGCGGCGGAGGCCGCTGCCGTTCCGCCGCTAGACAGCGGGAGGTCGGGCAGCAGAGCGACCCGCGTACGCGAAACCTCGTAGTCGCGGGCCGAGCGGGCGCGGTTCGCCTGCGCTTGCTGCAGAAGCAGCCGGGCGTCCGAAAGCTCGACCTGCGTACTAAGTCCCTCGCGGAACCGCAGCTCCGCGATCTCGTACGCCCGCTCGGCCTGCTCGACGGTGCCGGTGCTTGCGGCGAGTATCGCCCGCGCGGCTTCGAGTTGCGCAAGGGCGCTGCGGGTGTCGATAGAGGCGAGCTTCTGCACCTGCTCGAGGCGGGCGCGTGC
>JBBSMO010000324.1:0-3967 GCA_038233155.1 Longimicrobiales bacterium | reverse complement strand
GCCCCTCGCGCGGCGGGAACGCGGAAAGGTGCGCGAGCTGTTCACCTTCGCGCAACTCGCCGCCGACGGCGGCGCCGGTCAGCACCGCGTACTCGCCGATGCCGACGGTGGGCGCCGGGGCGCGCTCCGCCTGTCGCACGGCATCGAGGAACTCCTGCGCGCGCTGCTGCGAGACTGACGCTGTGGCCGCATCGCCCAGCGCGTCCATGACATAGCCGCGGAGCAGCCGCTCATGCAGGCGCGCATAGATTGCGGGGCAGCCGAGCACGTCCATCCCGAGAGGCCGGCCGGCGAGAAAGGCGACGAGCCCTACCTGCTGCCCCAGCGGCGGGAAGTCGGCCAGCCACACATCGATGTCCGGCGCCTTCGCGGCGAACAAATCGTTCAGCGCACCCGTCGCGGAATCGGCATCGACCCGCTCGCCGTGCCCGGCGATGTTCAGCCAGACCGCGCCCTGCACCTCGGCCAGAACGTCCGGCGCCGCGGCGCGACCCTCACGAACGTGGCGCGATTCGGCGTCGCGTGCTTCGCGCCGGGCGGTGGCGGGCGAATGTTGCGGCGCGGCATCGAAGTGGTCGCTGTTCCGATGCCACCGGCCCTGCTCCATGCACGAGACAGGGATGGTCGTCTTCGAGTGCGCCGGGAGCAGGATCGAGCGGTTGGTCATACGGTTCTGAAGCGCGCCGATCAATTGCTCGCCGTCCAGCACGAGCACCGCGGCATCGGCGTCGTTGATCGCCCACAGCTCGGGCACGCTGCCGCCGCCGGCTTCGGTGATCCGCAGCGTCTTCGCGGCGATCGCATCCGACAGCAGCGTGTACGGCAGCCGCTGTGGCTCCGGTGTGACGAGCGGGAAGACGGAAAGCGACTCGTGTCGCTGGGCTCCGGCAACGGTGATGTTCAGCATGGCGGCGCTCCCGATGAGGCGTTGAAGAGGAGCGCCAAAGATAGCCGGGGGGTCTGACAGTCAGGCGTGCCCCTCGCCGGTTACCCGCTGCGCCGCCTCGCGCACCTGCCGCCGGATCTCGGGCGGGGCGAGCACCTCCGCGTCGGGGCCGTACTGCAGGACGTGCCGCACGATCCATTGGGGATCGGCGACGAGGTGGCGCACGACGACGCTGCCATCCTCCATCTCATCTACAGTGGCCTGCTCGCGAATCCACCCGGCGATGGCGGCCGAATATCTGATCACCACCTCCATCTCCTCGTCTGCCTGATAGACGCGCCCTCCGTTGATGTACTGCTCCGGATCGAAGCCGGCCGGCACTTCGAAGCTGTCTTCCACCGGCGCGACGTCGATGATGCGGTCGAGCCGGAATGTCCGGGTCTCGCCACTGCGATCGCAGCCGGCGAGCAGATACCACCGCCCCTCCGCCGACACGAGCACGTAGGGGCAGAGGATGCGATCATCCGGGTGCTCAGCGGCCGGCTTCGCGTAGCGGATGCGGCAGCGCCGCCGCTCGCGGATCAGCTCGAGAAGTGTCGTCCGGATCTCATCCGCGGACGGCGCGCCCGAGCGCAAAGCAACGGCCGGCGGCGCATCGTCGCGTGTTCGGCCGGCGATGTCGATGGCCAGGCGACGGGCGAGCTCGCGCATCGCCTCGCGACGACCTTCGGGCGCGTCCGCGGCGAGCATGCGCAGTCCGAGATCGAGCGCGAGCGTCTCACGCCGGTCGAGACGCGGCGGACGCTCGAACTTGCCACCCAGCCACACCTGCACCCGCTCCGCCTCGATGCCGATCTGGAAGTCGGCGCCACTGCCCGCCGGAAGGTAGAACGCGCGCGTGGATACCTCTTGCACATCGCGCAGCACCTGCCGCTCATCGATCTCGAGCGCATCTGCCAGATCGGCCAGCGAGGCACCGCCATCGCGCGCCGCCGCAGGCAGCAGGAAGAGGATCCGCCCGAGCCGGTCACCGGCCGTCTGCCGCTCAGCCTTTTCCATCACCCCCGTCCGCGTACATGGCTCCAACGGTCGCCGCCATGCGCTCCAATCCGCTCGCAAGCTCCGGTGGATGCGTCACCGTGGCATCTCCCCCGAAGCTGAGCAGCCAGCGCAGAAAGGGGTCCGTCTGCCGCACCTCGAAACGCCGCACCGCCGATCCATCCGCGCACTCCTCGATCAACTCGCCCTGTGCATTGCGGGCGACCCAGACACAGGCGGGAAAGCGAAAGCGCACGTCCGCCTGCAGCGGCTCGTCCTCCGCCTCGCCCAGCTCCCACGCCTCCCGGTCCAGGAAGGCTTCGAGCCGGAAGTCATCAGGAATCTCGTAGTCATGGGTCTGCGGCGCCTTGCCGTTCGCCTCGGCATCCTCCATGCGCCCGACGCGGAAGACCCGGAGGGCATCGCGCTCCGGGTCGTGCGCAACCAAGTACCAGTCGCGCTGGAAGAATAGCCCGTAGGGGTGCACCGCCCGCTCCGTGCTCTGGCCGCGGTGCACGCCGTGATAGGTGAAGCGCACCCGCTTGCGTGCGAGCAGCGCGTCCGAAAGGGTGCGCAACCGGTCCAGCAGATCCGCCGTGCCGGGCGGCTCGACCCACAGCACCGGCGCGGCCGCGAAGCGTTCGGGATCGAGATCGAAAGACAGCTTGCGGTATGCCGAGCGCGCCTCGGCGGCGAAGGGAAAGGCCGGTGCATCCGCGACCCGCCGCAGCGCATCGAAGGCGAGCCGCGCATCCGCCGGGTCGATCATCGCCTCCGCAATGCGTGAAGGGGCCCCAGCCGGCCGCGGCCCGGATGATTGCTCCGCCTCGCTTTCGATCAGCCGCAGGTATGGCAGGTAGAAATCGCGCTTGCGGATGACGTAGCCAGTCATCTTCTCGCCGCCGTCGATATCGTAGATCACCGACTTGAGCGGAATGCCCAGATCGATCAGCTCGGCCTTGTCCCGTTCGAACATGCGGCGCGTGCTGGCGCGGCGCGTCTCGTCGGCATCGCCGCGCCCCGCGGCGTAGGCGGGCATGTGCTCGATGATTTCATCGACAGGTACGGGAAAATGCCGCCCGAGCAGAAAGGCGATCAGGTCGAGCCAGCGCTGGGTCTTGGAGATGGCGGGCATGGGGATGGTCAGCGGGCGGTCGGCGAGTACGGGAGCGACCGGTACCCAGCAGCGGGAGCCATGTCAGAACGGAGCCACGCCAACGTCCGTGCGACCGAAATCATCACCGACGAAGAGCAACGGCTCGCCCAGCGCGCGTGCGAGCGCATACGAGAAGCAGTCACCGAAGTTGAGTCCGGCCGGGTGGCGACCCTTGCCGAAGGCGCGGAAGGCCGCGCGCGCGAGGTTGCTGTGATCCGCCGTGAAGGCAATGAGTTCGACACCAAGCTCATCGAGCAGTGCATCCAGTTCTCGTTCCCCGCTGTCCCCGAACCGCCGCTGGACGACGATTCCCGCTTCCACGAGAGAAGCAGCGGAAAGTCGCGCGGCAGGTGCGGCATGGATTGCAAGGCTCAGTCGCTGTGCGGTCAACTCTGCCTGCAGGATCGCGATGACCGCCGAGGTGTCGATCACCACGGCTCAGGCCGGCAGTCCGAATTCGTCGTAGCCGATCAGCTGGTCGTCCGTACCCTGCTCGAGCACCGGCAGCCTCGCGACGCGCGCCTGAATTTCGCGGATCGCCTCGAGCAGTCGCTCGGGGTCTCGCCTTCCGGTTGTGCGGACGAGCTGTTCGCGAAGCGCCTCCGTCACGACGTGCGTGAGGCTCTCGCCGGTGATCCGCGCCAGTTCGCGAGCGAGCTTCTCGGTCTCAGAATTTTTTATGCTCAACGCCATCCGCACCTCCCTCATTGGTCAGGTAGAACGATAATGGGATTCTACCCTCCGAGGCATCCCCAGCTTCATTCCCAACGCGCGTCACCGACTTGAGCCAAACTCCAAGGTTTTCTCGCTGCCGCCGTTCGCAATTCACGTCGGAACAGAAAGGTCATGTGCTGCATAAGCAGCCCGAGATCCTCACGAGTCCGCAT
>JBBSMO010000323.1:0-3969 GCA_038233155.1 Longimicrobiales bacterium | reverse complement strand
GACCTGAGCGTTGGCGTCCGGCTGCTGGCGACGAGGGGTGACGCCCTGACGGCGGGTGCTCCGCTAGCCGAGATCCACGCCGCTAGCGCCGATGCGGCGGCAAGTGCCGAGCCGTTGCTGCGCAACGCCTTCCAGTTCAGCGATGATCCGGTGGCGGCGCCTTTACCGGACTTCGAGGTGGTCCGGGGCGAAGATGACTCGACTTGCTGACAGTGTCCCGAACGCCGCCAGCGTACAACGCCCCGTCAGCGCCCCTTCACCGCCCTTCCCGTGATCAGCACCTCGTAGTCCGCATCGCGCGCGTTCAGCTCGTCGGGCGTCAGGTCTTCGGTGGCCATCCCCTGGAGAAAGGCCGTGGCGACAAGCACATCGCCGTGCGCCTGGACATCTACGGTTCCGCCTGGAAAGGCATCCTCGAAGAGCCGCTGGACGGCTCGGGAGGTGAAGCGCCAGAACTCCCCCTGCCGTGACATCTCATAGCCATTCACCTGACTCACTGCGGGCACAGTCACGAGCAGAACACCACCCGGCCTAAGAATGCGGTGGATGGTGCGGGCAGCCGCCGCGACATCGTAGACGTACATCAGCGTCTGCGTGCAGATGAAGCAATCGAAAACTGCCGACCGGATCTGCGGCGCGTTCGCCAGATCGGCTACGATGGTCGCGGACGGGTTGCTGTCGTCCACGTGCAGGATGTCCGAGCGGGTGACCCGGTCGCCGCCATACGCGCGGGTGTAGCCGCTGTCCAGCACTTCGAGCACGCGGCCGCGGACGTCCGCGCTGTGGCGTTCGAGAAACGCTTCAATGTAGAAGCGGTCGATGGGCCGCCCGCGCTCGAATCCGAAGCTGCGGGTGAGGGGCTCGAGGCTGCGCAGATCCCCCATGTCGACAGGCAGTCGGTGGTGCGCTGGCTCCTCAGGGTCTGCCATCAATCCGCCGCTTCTTCCGCGACTGCCACGCGGCGAGTGCGGGAGGCGCCGAACAGCTCTGTCGCATTGTCGGCGAAGATGCGATGCAGGTCGTCGTCGCTCGCGCCCAGTTCGTGCAGCATCGCTGCGTCGTCGTCGCGCAGGCCGCGGATCACGCCGGGGTCAATTGGGAGAAAGCGATCGCACCCCCACAACAGCGGCCCGCTGCCGAGTGTGTGCAGCGCCTTGCGCAACGCCTCCCGTCTGTACAGGGGCGGGGTGCCGGGGGAGGTGTCGAGCGAAATCTGAGGCCCCCACCCCTTCAGTACGTCCATGAAGGCCACGGCGATCGCCTCGTCGGTCCACGGCCAGCCGAGATGCGCAAGCACCACCCGCAGACCGGGGAAGTCGCGCACTGTTTCGTAGCGCGCGGGACGGCAGAAGTCGGAGGTTCTGCCGCCGATGAAGATGCCGCTGTGGAACAGGATTGGCAGGCGGAGCTCGGCGCATGCAGCGAGAGTATCCCGCGCCTCGGGGCCGTCGGGTGCCCAGCCGTGGGGGATCAGCTTGACGCCGTGCACCCCCGTCTGCCCCGCCAGCTCTCCCAGATCTCGCGCAGCGCCGGGCGAACGCGGGTCGACAGTGACCAATCCCCACAGCCGTTCCGGCCGCTGGGCCACCAAATCGAGCAGCTGGTGGTTCGAGCGGCGCAGCGCATCCCCCTGCAGCGGCTCCCACCGCTCCGTGTTGATGAACGGACCGATCAGGCAGGCGGCGTGGATACCTGAGGAGTCGAAGATGTCGATCACCTCACCCGCCGACTCGCCACCACTCAGGTGAACGTGGCTGTCCACAACGGCGATGCCGAGCGCATCCAGCACCGGCAGATCGGGGGCGGGCGCCGCTGGCGGCGGAGGCGGGCGGAAGTCATTCTGGAGCGCGACCGCCTCGCGTCTTCGGGTTCGTTCGACGAGTTCGTGATATGCGCGCAACGTTGCCGCCGCGGCATCTGCGAAGTCGTGCCGCTCGAGAATCGTCGAGCGCGCCGCCTCTCCCATGCTCTCCCGCAAATTCGGGTCGCAGAATAGCTGCAGCAGCCGGTCGGCGAAAAGCCTGGTGTCTCCAAACGGTACGAGAAAGCCGCTGATCCCGGACTCGACGAGCTCGGCGAGACCGCCCACTTCGAAGCAGACCGGCGGCCGCCGCATCGCCATTGCCTCCATGACGGCAAAGGGGAGACTTTCGGTGCTCGATGCGAGTGCAAAGATGTCGGCAGCCGATAGCAGGGCTGGAACATCGCCTCGCAGGCCGAGCACGCGCACCCGGGAGCCGAGTGGGTGGTCTGCGAGCCTCCGGCGGATCTCCGGCTCCTCGCAACCGGTTCCGGCGAGCGCGAAGACCAGGCGCTCATCGGCAGCCGCGGCAAGCATCGCCGCCTCGACCAACCCGCGCGGGTTCTTTTCGGGCGAGAGCCTCGCGACCGAGAGCACCAGCAGTTGATGGGCGGCGACATCTAGCTGAGCGCGGACAGCATGGCGGTCGTGCCGCTCCGCCTCTAGGTTCTCCAGGTGCACACCGTTGGGCACGTAGCGGACGCACGCGAGCGGCAGCCCGCTCTCGATGGCACTCGCCTGACCCGCCCGCGAGACAGTAATGTACTCCGTGCCGGCGAAGTCGTGCAGCAGGACCTCCTCGAGGTTGTGCACGGTCCCGTGCAGCGTCGAGAGGTGCGGAATGCCCGCCGCGGCAGCCGCCGCCCCCCCAAGAATGTCGGCGGGCAGCAGATGGCTGTGCACGAGACTGACGTTGCGCGCGCGCAGAATGGTCGCCAGGTGCGCGAGCGCCCGAAAGTTGATCTCGTGCCGAGGCATGTCGAAGACGTAGAAATCCTCGGCGGGGTGGCCTTGTTCGAGCAGCGTGTTCGTAAACTCGCCGAGAAACGGCGCCGAGACCAACGCGCGCTGCCCGCGGCGCCGGAACTCGCGCAGCAGCGACAGCACGTATTCTTCCATGCCACCGGTGATCCCGTTGCCCACGAGGATCATGGGCAGCAGAGGCTCGGAGCAGAGATCCGGTTCGGCGACAGGGCACTCGGTCATGCAATATGCGTTCGGCTTGAGGAGCCGCCACTCCGGCGCAGTCGGAGCGGCACTGAGTCTCAGCGGCGTGTTTCGGAAATCATCTCGCGGAGCAAGCGCTCCCACTGCGGGCACACCGCAGCCGCGGAGTATTCGCGCCGAACCTTTCGCTGGAGCGCCGCGCCCAACTGGCTACGCAAGGGGATGTCGTCCAGCAACCTCCGAATCGCGGCCGCTACCGCCGGAGGGTCGTTATGCGGCACGAACACGCCAGTCTCTCCGTCCGTGATTTGCTGTTCGCTGCCGTTGTCGCGCGTGGCGATCACCGGCAGCCTGGCCGCGCCGGCTTCGGAAATCACGTGCGGCATGCCCTCGCCGCGCGAGAGCCAGGCGAACACGTCCATGCCGCTTAGCAGCCGCGGCACGTCCGGGCGATCGCCGAGGAAGGTGAGGCGGTCCGCCAGCCCCAGCGTCCGCCCGAGCGTTTGCAGCTCACCGGCGTACTCCGGCATGAAGGCGTCAGGCCCCCCGACGATCACGAACCGCGCGTCAGGGCGCGTTCCGGCGACCTCGCCCGCCGCCTCGATGAAATCTTGGACCCGCTTCTTTCTGTCCAGCCGCCCGACCCAACCGACGAGCAGTTGCTCGTCCCGCACCCCCAGCTCTGCGCGGACGCCCGTTCGTTGGGCTGGATCGAACTCCGCCAGATCCACCATCGAGGGGATCTCGATAGCGTGCTGCGGCCGGTCCCGCATCTCCGCGGCGGCCGCATTGCGGATGCTGCGGCACACGCCGACGTAGCGGGCCGTCAGGTGCTTGGGTCCGCGCCGCGCCTCATCCACCAATCCGCCGTGCTCGATCAGCGGCGGTGCCCATCCCCATCTCGCGCGCGCGCGCTCGAGGGCAGGGTACACGTCCGGCACTGCCTGCGATGCGACGATCACGTCATACTGCGGCAGCCGCTCCGCGATGTACTCGACGGT
>JBBSMO010000322.1:0-3970 GCA_038233155.1 Longimicrobiales bacterium | reverse complement strand
GCGCTGGATGGTGACGCGGAGGACGCCCTGCAGCAGCGCCGCGCGTTGGCGGCGGCGGTCTTTGCGCGCACGAGCGGATACGACGCCGCGATTGCGCGCTACCTGGATGCCGGGACGCGCGAACCGGCGCGCGATGACGCACCGGCGGCCGAACCGCTTCCGGATGCCATCACCCTCCTGCTGCGCAAGCAGATGGAGTTGCGGTACGGCGAAAACCCTCATCAACGCGCGGCCCTTTACACCACTGCGGAAGGCAATTCACAGCCCGGCTTCAGGCAGTTGCAGGGCAAGGCATTGTCGTTCAACAATCTGCAGGACCTGGATGCCGCCCGCTTCGCCGCCAGCGCTTGGGACGGGACCCCTGCAGCCGCCTGTGTAATCGTCAAACACGCCACCCCCTGCGGGATTGCCGTTGCTCCCACGGCGGCGGAGGCCTTCGATCGCGCGTGGAGCACCGATCCCACCAGCGCATTCGGATCGGTGATCGTCTTCAACCGGGAAGTCCCGCCCGAAGCGGCCGAGGCGATCGCCGGGCGCTTCGTAGAAGTGGTCGCTGCGCCCGCGTTCGCGGCCGCGGCACTCCGCCTTCTCCGCAAAAAGAGCAAGCTGCGCCTGTTGCAGGTGCCGGCCGGCGAGCACGACAGAGGGTTCGACATCCGTCGCACCCGGAGCGGCTTCTTGTTGCAGGAGCCGCTGCGGCTGTCCTTTCCGGAATCTGAATGGCGGGTCGTCACCCGGCGCGCCCCGTCGGCGAGCGAACTCGAGGACTTGCGCTTCGCCTGGCGTGCCGTGGCTTCGGTCAAGTCCAACGCGATATTGCTGGCAAAGGATGGGCGCGCGCTCGGCATCGGCGCTGGCCAGATGAGCCGGGTAGACGCGTCTCGCCTGGCGGTAATGAAAGCGCACGACCAGGGGCACGATCTGCGCGGCTGCGCCCTCGCCTCAGATGCGTTCTTCCCCTTCCGCGACGGGGTCGATGCCGCAGCCGTGGCGGGTATTCGGGCCATCATCCAGCCCGGCGGCTCCATTCGCGACGAAGAGGTTATCGCCGCCGCAGACGAACACGGGCTGGCCATGCTCTTCACCGGGCGCCGGCTCTTCCGCCACTGAAGCTGCCGCGCTACTGGAAGGGGCGCGGTTTGACGGCCCCCGCGGTCGACGGTATCTTGCGGCCGATTTCCGCTACCAGGAGGGTGGGTGCAGGCTCTGATTTTCGATCCCTTCAGCGGGATCAGCGGCGACATGACCGTCGCGGCGCTTTTGGACATAGGCCTGCCGCTCGACTGGCTGCAGGCCTTCGCTGCGGGGTTGAATCTGGGGCCTGTCGAGGTCGGTGCGAAGCGCGTCCAGCGGCTCGGCATCACCTGCACGCAGTTGACGCTACGGCTCCCGCACGAGCATGCACACCGGCACCTGAGCGATGTGCGGGGCATCATCCATGGCACGCAGCTTTCCGGCTGGGTGAAGGAAAAGGCGGATGACGCATTCACCCGCCTCGCGATTGCCGAGGCCGAGGTGCATGGTACCACGCCAGACCGCGTGCACTTTCATGAAGTCGGCGCGTTGGATGCCATCTTCGATGTGCTCGGCGCAATGGCGGGGTGTGCAGAGCTCGGCTTCGGCGACTTCTATACCCGCCCCGTGACTCTCGGCAGGGGGTGGGTCGATATGGCCCACGGCCACTTTCCGGTGCCGCCGCCGGCAGTGGTCAAGTTGTTGCAAGGCATAGAGGTGCGGGACCCTAACCTCGAGGGCGAGTGTACCACTCCGACCGGCGCCGCAGTACTTCAGGCACTCACCGGAGGGCGCGCGGCACCGGCGAGTTACGTGCCCGTCTCCTCCGGCTACGGCGCGGGCGCCAGGGACCCGAAGGACCGCCCGAACTGCCTGCGGCTTATCGCGGCGCAGGTAAACGGAGGAGCGGGGGAGGAGGAGCTGCTCATGATGCAGAGCGACATCGACGACTTGGTCCCGGAGTTCGTGCCGCCGCTGATCACTGCCATGATCGAGGCGGGCGCTCTGGACTGTACGGCGACGCCTCTGCTCATGAAGAAGGGCCGCCCGGGCCTGCGGGTGGAAGCGCTCCTGCCGCCGTCCGCCAAAGCGGCTGTGGCCGGGGCACTTTTCGCCGCAAGTTCGTCGCTCGGCTTCCGAGCATGGAGTGTGCAGCGCACCTCGCTCGAGAGACGCGAGGAGACGGTCGAGTGGCGCGGCCAACGCATTCGGGTGAAGCGGTCTTCGCTTCCCGGGCACGGCGAGCGGGCAAAGCCGGAGTTTGAAGATGTCCTTGCCGCGGCTGGGGCGCTCGGAATGGAACCGCTGGCGGCGTACCGCGCGATGCTCGCCGATGGAGTCGCCGCGGAGGGTTGAGTAGTGCCGGAGAACTTTTCACAACACAGGAGGGAAAGAGATGAAATCTCGATTTGGAATCGCAGTTGCGCTGGTTTCTCTGCTCGCGACGGGTGCGTGCGCGAGCGCGGGCGCGGGCGGAGCAGAGGGTAGCGACGGCCCCAGTGTCGCCGAAACCAAGCAATCGACTACCGCCAAGCTCTTCATCGCCCAGGCGGAAGGGGCCGACGAAGCCCGCAAGGCCCAGCTCTACCAACAATCGTTGGACGAGGTGCTGGCGGGGATCGCCGCCAACCCGGACAACCCGCAGCACTACTATCTGGCCGGCGTGTCGTACGCCGGGCTCGATAACTACGTAGCCGCGGACACCATGTTCTCCCGCGCGGTGACCATGTTCCCCGAGTACGCGGCCGACGTCGAAATCGCACGCGAGCAGGCGTGGGTGGGGGCATTCAACGCCGCCGTCAACGCCTACAACGCTGGCACCATGGACGAGGCGATTCGCGGCTGGGAGGCTGCCAATCTGATCTACGCGAAGCGGCCGGAGGGGTTCTTCAACCTTGCCGCGCTCTACACCCAGAATGAGGATTACGACCGCGCCGTCCAAATGTACCGTTCTTCCATCACCGCATTGGACGAGGAGCCGCTTCGCGAGCTGACGCCGGAGGAGATTGCCGATCGCGACGAATCACGCCGCACCGCGATGGAAAACCTCGGGCAACTGCTCGTGAGCGTCGAGCGTTACGCCGAGGCTGAGGAAATGCTCCGCGGCTACCTTGCGGACAACCCAGACGATTTCGCCGCCCGCAGCAGGCTCGCGGTAGCGCTTGCCAAGCAGGACAAGCGCGACGAAGCGATGCAGACCTATCAGGAGCTGCTCTCTTCGCCGGCTATCTCCGGCCCCGACCTGTTCAATATTGGCGTCGGCCTGTTCCAAGTTGAGGAGTTCGGCCGCGCAGAGGATGCGTTCCTCCGCGTTACCGAGATGTCGCCGAACAACCGCGACGCATGGTACAACTTGGCCAACGCGTTGTACGCGCAGGAAAAGTGGGCGGAAATTATCCCCGCGGGTGAACGCCTCCTCGAGATGGATCCCCTCAATGAGGATGCCGCGTTGATCCTCGCCCGCTCCTACCGGGAGACGGAAAAGAACCGGGATGCCTTGCGCGTGCTCGAAGCGAGCGAAGCGGCCCCGGTCTTCGTAAAGAGTCCCCAGCTCAATGCGACCGACGGCCGGTCGACCATCGCAGGAACCATTGAGCCCAAGGCGGCCGCGGCGGGTACCCCGGTGCAGCTCCGCTTCACCTTCTACGGCCCCTCTGGGAGCCTCGGGACCGAGACGGTGACGGTGCAGGCGCCGGCAGCCGGTTCCACGACGCCCTTCCAGGTGGTATTGCAGAACCCCACGCCAGCGGTAGCATACAGCTATCAGATAGTACGGTGATTGCAGAGGGTGGCAGCCGCCGGAGCGGGCGTCGATCATCGACGCCGGGTAGCTGTTGCCGCACTTGCGGCAGACCATCTCGCCGCCCCGCTGGAAGTAGCCCTGTTTGGCGTAAAAGCACTCCTCGCAGGCGTCGAGGGCGGCGCGGTAGGTGCCGCCGTCCAACAGCGCGAAGAT
>JBBSMO010000321.1:0-3975 GCA_038233155.1 Longimicrobiales bacterium | reverse complement strand
GGAGCTGTTCGAGATGCCGCACGAGATGGACGAGGCCCCGGCCGCCGTTCAAGGTTGGGATGACGACGGAAATGGGTACCTTCTTCGCCACCAGCGCGCGGGTCCCCTTTTGCGAGCCTAAGTTTCGGGCGGTCACGGAAAACGGCGGTAGATCTCTCTGCGATGAAGCGCTCGTTCGAAGGCGACCACATCGCCTTCAACGCGCAATCCAACACGATAGGATCCGAAGCGCACTTTGAAGTAGCCGGCGTACCCGCGCATCTGTTCGACGATGCGAAGACTGGAAAGTGAGTCCGCCGCTGGTACATCGTCGAATGCAAACGCCTCGATCGCGGCTCGTCGCTCGCTCGGAACCGCAGCGAGATCCTTCAAAAAGCGCTTACGGTAACGGACCCTCAACGCGTTTTTTCGAGCGCCTGGTAATACTCGAGGGCGGCGTCGCTATCCAGTGCATCGTCGGTGGTAACCTCCTGCATGAGCCGATAGAGGGCGTAGTTTTCCAGCACTTCCTCGATCTCGGCGAAGGTTTCGAGATCGAGTTGGACGGCGACCCGCCGATCGTGCTCATCGACAACATACCGGCGCGGAATATTCATCGGCAAACCCCTTTGCTCGGAGAGCGGCACGCACTTGGACCCCGTCCAAACTATCCTCGATGACTCTGTTCTTCAACCAGCCGCCGGAACGCAGTGGGTCAAATCCGTAGGCGATGCGGCTACTGTCCCGATGCGATTCAAGCCCGCCCGAACTCGGAGCCGCGCAGCAGGCTCAAGAAGAACGAAGCGAAGACGATCTCGGCGCCGAGCACCATCAAGGTGAGCGCGAGGACTGCGGGGCGGACCGCGAAGAGGTCGCCTGCACCTTCGGCGATCCAGCGGAACAAGATCCAGAGGTTGACGGCTAGGCCGAGGCCGAACAGCGCCCCGCCGGCGGCGACGCCCCGCTCGAGCGAATATGCGAGATGGAACCGGAGCACGGCCGGGTCGAAGGTGCCGCGGTTCTGCACGAGAGCGTACGTCTTCGCGTACACCCCCAGCAGCAGCACCTGCAGGCCGAGCAGTGCCATCGCGCTGCCGACGAACATGAAGTGGAAGTCGAAGTTCAGCCACGGGGTGCGGATGGGGCCGGGCAGCAGTGCGGCCTCTATCAGCAGCCCGCCTAGGAGCAGTATCAGCCCGGGAATCACGAAGAGGCGGGTCGGGCTGAGCAGCAGCAGGTAACGGGCTACACGCCAGCCGTCGCCGACGCTGCGGCGGGCGGCACGGTCCGGACGCGGCCGGAAGCGGACGGGGACTTCGACGACCTCGAGCCCCGCGCGGGCAGATTCTACCAGCATCTCCGTGGCGAACTCCATTCCTGTCGACCCGAGATGCAGCTCGCCTGCGGCTTCGCTAGTGATCGCCCGCATGCCGCAGCGCACGTCCGATACCTGGAAGCGGAGCAGCCGGCGCGAGAGCTGCGTTTGCAGCGGCTCTAGCAGGTGACGGTGCCGGCGGCGCATGGCGCCGGGCACGATCTCACCGTTGCGGCGGGTGCCGAGCACCATCTCGTAGCCGGCGCGGAGCGGCTCGATGAAGCGGTGAAGCACCGAGAGATCGTAAGTGCCATCGGCATCTACGATTACGAGCAGCTTGCCGCGTGCCTCTTCGAAACCGCGCAGGCAGCTCGCGCCGTAGCCGCGTATCGGCTGCGGTACCACCCGCGCACCCGCCGCGGCGGCTATGGCGGCGGACTCGTCCATGCTGCCGTTGTCGACGACCAGCACTTCACCCGCATAGCCGCAACGATCCAGCGCCTCCCGCGCATCGCGGACGCACGCTTCGACGGTCATCGCCTCGTCGCGGCAGGGGATGATGACGGTGACCTCGATCTCCGCCTCGCGCATGGCCGCGCGATCTGCCGCCCGCGGATCGGTTGCGCCACCCCGTGCGGCTGCCGGGGGAGCGCCGCTCAGCGCGTGCACGCCCCCGACCTCCTCAACCGCGCGGTGCTTCGGCACGATGTGCGTCCGCCATCACCCCCGGGTCAATGCCTTCTCCGGGGGCACGGCGCGGCACCACGCGCACCTGTCCCGAAGTACGGTTGAAGTGCGGCGCCCGCGGCGCGAGCACGTTCGCCCTCAGAATGTGCCAGAACGCGGCGACGCCGTCCTTCCAGTTGATCTTTTTGCCTTCGGCGTAGGTGCGGCCGCTGTACGAGATCGGTACCTCGTAGATACGCGCGCCGGCCTGCGCAAGCCGTGCCGTCAACTCGGGTTCGATGCCGAAGCGCTTGGTACGCAGCGGGAGGCTCTGCATCAGGTCGGTACGAACCATCTTATAGCAGGTCTCCATGTCGGTCAGGTTGATGTTGGTCAACATGTTCGACATGAGGGTGAGGAAGCCGTTGCCTACGCGGTGCCAGAAATACAGCACGCGATGCGGCCCAGTGAGGAAACGGCTGCCGAAGACCGCGTCCGCCCGCCCATCGAGGATGGGCTCCATGAGACGTGGCAGCTCCTGCGGGTCGTACTCGAGGTCCGCGTCCTGCACGACGACGATCTCGCCGGTCGCATGCTGGATTCCGCGCGTCACCGCCGCTCCCTTGCCCTGGTTTCGATCCTGCCGCAGCAGCACATCGATGCTCCCTTCCGCGTACATGCGCTCGAGGATGTCGAACGTGCCATCGTTGGAAGCATCATCCACAACGACGAGCTCGATGGCCGCGGGAACGGCGCGGACTCGTGCGATAGAGGTCGCGACCGTAACCGCTTCATTGAAGACGGGCATCACCACCGATAGCCGGGTGTCACCTGCGCGATCGTCCATGTGATGGGAGCGGAAAGAGACGGGGTCGGGGATCACTGCCAGAGCGAGCATCCTTCCTCGAGGTTTTCCGGCATCACCGGCAGACGCACCCGGTAGCCGGAACCCTGCTCGAGGCCGAAGCTGAGATCGTACAGGTAGACAAAGGTACCGCGGGCGACCCGGTCGTCAATGCGCCGCCCGATATGGTCCAGAAAATTGACCATGAGCCCTCGCTCGTCGAACAGCCCCGCGCCGCGCCCGCCGGTGAACATCACCCATACCCGCCGGTTGCCGCGCAGCCCGCTCACTGCTTCGAGGTACTCCTCGGGGCTGAAGCGGGCACACACGCCAGGTACGTACTCGGCCGACCCGATTTCATACCGCTCCGCGTAGTAGCGGAATGCGGGCAGCGCGTCGTAGTGCACGTACAGGCGATCACCCGGCTGCCGGTTCTCCGCGACGAACTCCAGCAGCGGCTTCAGCTCGCCGCGGCCGTAGGGAACCGTCGTCGCGGCTTGCGCCAGCGGCGGCAGTACCAGCACCGCTACCGGCACCAGCCAGAGCAGCCGGAACCGCGCCGGCAGCCACTGGTGAATCTGGGCGAGACCCCCTGCCATGACAAGCAAGAAACAGGGTACCAGGAACAGAATCACCCGGCCGCCGGTGTTCCAATCGGCTCCGAACGGGTAGCGGCCGAGGCCGGAGGCGACCAGCGTCAGCACCACGGGTGACAGCAGCAGCGCGGCATTCCACCGCCCGACGCTGAAGACGCCGATCCCAAACGCCGCGAGAGAAAGCAGCGCCATCCCGATCGTGACCGAGCCGGATCCCGCATGCAGCAAGCCGAGCGGATCTTGGAAGACGCGCAACGCAGTGCGCGGGAACCACATCCACTCCGCTGCGCTCGACGGCGGCAAGGGCATGAAGCCGCTGCTCCAGAACGACTGCATGTAGCCGGGCCCCTCGGAGGCGGCTGGCACGGCTTCCCCCGGCTGCAGCACCCCGGCGAGATAAGGCAGGATGAATAGCAGCCCGGCGGGAACGGATGCCCAGAACAGCCGCCAGGCACCGCGACGTTCACCAGCCCAAAGGCGCCCTGCCAGCAGCACGAGAGCGCTGGCGCTGATCGCGAAGACCGCAGTGAGCGAGATCCAGATCGCCAGCAGCGCAGCCGCCCCCGAGGCGGCTG
>JBBSMO010000320.1:0-3986 GCA_038233155.1 Longimicrobiales bacterium | reverse complement strand
GATCGAACGCGTCAGGCAAGTCCCTACGATCTGCTGCCCACCTCGGTTTCAACTGCCACGTAGATCCCTTGTTCCCTCCCGCCGGGGCGCAAAGCGTGCAGGAGCGGGGTAGCATGCCATTCTCCTGACCCCCTCCTGCGAGAGCCGTATGATCGAACCATTGAACAGCTCTGACGAGCTTGATGCCGTGTGGGACCGCGACCTAGCCATCATCTACAAACACAGCACCCGTTGCCCGATCAGCGCCGCCGCGCACGGTGAGATGCAGCGCTTCGCCGCAGATCACCCGGACGCACCGGTCTACCTGGTAGATGTGCTAGCGAACCGCCCGCTCGTGCGCGAGATCGATCAGCGCACCGCCATCGATCACCACTCGCCGCAGGTCATCCTGCTGCGAGATGGCGTGCCCGAGTGGGACGCCTCACACTTCGAGATCACCGCGGCGGCGCTCGAGAAACAATGGAAGGGTGCGGACTGACCGGTCCCTCAACCCGTTGCGTGCCGGCGCCCCGGCCCTCACCCCCCATGGCGCTGCACTTCGTGCACCGGACTACACGGTTGCGCGCTGTGCGCGGCCTGGCTGATCAAGCCACCGCCGGCAGAGTGAAGCTGAAGCGGCTGCCTTGGTCCACTGTGCTTTCTACCGAAATCGTCCCGCCGTGCGCCTCTACGATGCCGCGCGAGATCGCCAGCCCGAGCCCCGCGCCGCGCCGGTCGCCGTGAGTGGCTTGCCAAAAACGGTCCCACAGGTGCGGGAGCTGCCCGGGCGGAATACCCGGCCCCGTATCTTCTACGGAATAGCAGACGACCTCCCCCTCTCGCTCGGCACCGAGCGTTACCGTCCCGCCCTCCGGCGTGAACTTGATCGCGTTGCCGCCCAAGTTTGAGAACAGTTGCAGCACCCGTCCTTCGTCGGCGAGCACCCGCGGCAGCGCAGGCGACGAGCGTACATTCAGCGTAATCCCGGCCTTCTCCGCGACCGGCTGCAGGATCTCTTTCGCACCCGCGAGCAGCGCGCCCGCGGCGACGGGTTCGCGCATCACCGACAACCGGCCGGCATCGATGCGGGTAACATCCAGCAGGTCGTCGATCAGACGGTTCGCGCGTTCCGCCGACCGGCGGATGATGCCGAGGTGCGTTCGCTGGATGCCCTGCTCCTCCTCCGGCAGCAGATCCAGCAGCAGCCCGGCCGCAGTGAACGCCGTCCCCACCGGGTTGCGAAGGTCGTGCGAGACGATCCCCAGCATTTCGTCGCGTGCCTGCACCGCCCGCTGCGACTCTTGGTACAGGCGCGCGTTGTCTATCGAGAGGGCTGCAAGGCGGGCGAGATCCCGTGCCAGCCCAAGATCCGCCTCGCCGAACAGCCGGTCCTCGCGGATGGATGCCAGGGTGATGGCGCCGAGCGTGTGCTCCCTCGCAACCAGCGGCGCCATGATCAGAGAGGTGGGCGCAAGCAGCCGCATCAGCTCGAAATGCTCCTCGTTGCGGGCCATCGCACCTAGCGCATCATCTCCAATTTCGCGGATCAACAGCGGTTCGCGAGATTGAATGGCACGGGTGATGGGAACCGGGGCGCCGAGGTCCGGCGGGTATGCTGTCGCTCGTTCGAGCAGCGGCTCGCTCGCGGGATCGACGTGCGCATACGCAACGCGCCGCAGCACGCCCTGGTCGTCGAAGATGTCGATCAATGCATAGCAGGCGATCCGAGTCGCGGTGAGCCGCGCCACCGCCTGCAGCGTTTCCCGGTAGTCGAGAGATGCGGCCAGCGTCTCGCCGGCTTCTGCCAGAAAGCGCAATGCGACGCGCGAGCTGTTCCGGTCACGGCGGGGCCGGCGGCCCGGTTCGCGTTCGGGGCCGGATGGCCCAAGGCGCAGAGATTTGGAAGCGGTCATGAGCAGCGAGGGGTTCGGGAGCGGGGAGGCCGGTCCTGCCCCGCATCGTGTTTAATGTGGGCTATATCGAGAGGTCATGCCAACCCCAACGCCGCGGCCGGGGCGGAGAAGAACTGAATGCGTGTTGACAAGGCGTGAAACAGCAACATGTACTGCTCAGCTACCGGCAGCAGTTGAAGCCGGCGCCCCGGCCCTCACCCCCCAGCCCTCTCTCCCAATGCTGGGAGAGGGGGAGCACAACATGCGGCAAGCAGCTTTTCTCCCTCTCTCCCCGGCATGGCGCTGCACTTCGTGCACCGGTTTACGGGGGGAGCGGGTCGGGGAGAGAGCGCCCTGCCCCGGCGCAACACGGTTGCTCACAGGCTTCTTCGACAGCCGGCTAAAGCGCCGGCGGGGTTCTGCCGAAGCTGTATGTTGGAGCAAAGGGCGAGAAGCCGCGCTCCAGAGTAGGTCACCCGATAAGAGCACACCCGGCGCGAGCCGGGGCCGCAGAGCCGGGCATCTCCCCATGGGAGACAGGCCAGCCGCCGAACGTGAACCTGGAGGTTGTTTATGAGCACTCCCCCTTGGGGCTGCCGCGGTATTGTTCGTGGCGCCACGCCCTGCACCGGCTGGATGCGCGGCGCGCATCCGGCACCGGTCCTTTACCCCGCAGCACACGGCTTTAAAGCGTCGCATCCAGCGGCGAATATCGCCGGCTTCACCATGATCGAGCTTGCGACGGTGCTGACGCTGTTCGGCATCATCCTGAGCATCGCCGGACCGCGGCTGCAAGGCTTGGTCAGCTATACGCAGAACGACCGTGCCCTGGTGCAGGTCACCGGCGATATCGCCTACACCCGCATGCTGGCGGTGCGTTCCGGCCGCAGCGCGGAGCTGGTGACCGATGCCGCCGGCGGCTCATACCTGATCCGCCACACGAGTACTCCCGGCTCTCTCAAGTCGGTAGATGTAGCCGCGGAGCAACCCGGAACCACGCTGTCGCCCTCGCTAACGCTACGCTTCGACTCGCGCGGCATTCTGCGCAGCGGCGGGAGTCCCTTTATCGTGGCGGAGCGGCTCGGGCAGCGTGACTCGATCCTGGTGCTGCCGACCGGGAGGGCATACCGTGAATACTAGAACCACCTGCCCGCGCGGGCGTGACGGCTTCACCATGATCGAGGTGATGATCGCAATGGTGATACTGGCGGTCGGGTTGTTGGGGCTGGAAGCGCTGGGAATCCGCGCGGCCCGTTCGGTGGCAATGGCCAACCAGAACAGCCGTGCAGCGGAAACAGCGACGCAGTACCTCGAATCGGCAATGGACAGCTTGAGCCGCGGCCTGATTCCCGCCGAGCTGAGCTGCCAGACCGCTGCCGGCGAGCAGGTGGTGCGCAGCGTAAATCTTGCCAACTCCCGTCTGCCACAGGTGGCGGTAACGGTCACCCCGCCGGCCGCGGGAACGGCGACGGCAGCTCCCATCACCGTAAATTCCTATGTGTATTCGTGGAATCCCATCGCCGGCGCGGTTTCGGCATCCGGTGTCTGTGCATAGCCGTAGCCGGGCGGGCTTCACCCTCGTCGAGATGGTGGTCGGGCTGGTCATCACCGGCATTCTCTCGACCGTCATCTTCCAGCTCTTGCAGGGGCAGAGCCGCTTTGCCCGCCTGCAGACTGCGCGCGAGGAGGTGCAGCAAAACTCGCGCGTAGCCGTCGAGCTGATCGGCGGCGAGCTGCGCGGCGTCGGCCCCGCCGCGATCGCGACCGCCACCCAGAGCGAGATCAAGTTCGCCCTCCCGCGGGCTACCGGCATCGTCTGCGAGTACACGGACAATGGCAAGGACATCATGGCGCAGTTCCCCCTCGCGGCGAACACATCGTTCCGCACCGAGGGTAACGAGCCGGCGGACTCGCTCGCGATTCGTACCGAGGCCGGAGAGTGGATCTTCATCGAGGCCCGCGATGAAACCGAAAGCAAAGGCGGCGACGCACTCAATGCCTGCAACAAAGACGAAGTCAACGCGGGCCTCCCCGCCGAAGCGGCGGAAACCAGCCGCGTCCGCTTCTTCCACGTATACGACGGCCCCATCGAGAACCTCGACCGCTTCCCGCCCG
>JBBSMO010000319.1:0-3998 GCA_038233155.1 Longimicrobiales bacterium | reverse complement strand
GACGCATTGCGGCCGCTGACCAACAAGGGAAGACGGCGGATGAGCCGTATCGCCGTCGGCCTGCAGCAGATCGTCAATTCGGTAGATGTGCTCGCCACCAGCCCTCTGGTTCGCGCGCGTCAGACGGCAGAGATCGTAGCGGAAGCCTACGGTTCGATCCCCGCGGAAACGGTCGCAGCGCTATCGGGTGCGGCCCCGCCGGCAGATCTGCTCCCCTGGCTGAAAGCGAACGCCACGGCAGGGGTGCTAGCGGTGGTCGGCCACGAGCCGCACCTGGGGAAGGTCGCAAGTTGGCTCCTGTCCGACCAACAGCGCTCCTTCATCTCCTTTAAAAAGGGCGGCGCCGCGCTGCTCGAGTTCGGCAGCCGCGCCCCCGAACCCGGTGCTGCCCGCCTGCGCTGGCTGATGACGCCGAAGCAGTTGAGTCGGTAGACGGTAGACGGCAGACGGCAGGGTTGGTTTCGCTCCGCGCTGGTTGGGTAGCGTTCGTGCGGGCGCCCGCGTTAGCTTCCGCATTCCGCATTCCGCATTCCGCATTCCGCATTCCGCATTCCGCATTCCGCATTCCGCATTCCAAATTCTCCTCACCCTTTCCAGCGACTTTTCGTCAGGCCGGCGCGATGCACGGCGTCGCGCATCAGCGATTGATGATAGTTTCGCTCCGGTTCGCCTTCGGCCGGGCAAAGCTGGGTCCAGCGGCCATCGGCGTCCACTTCCCACGCCAGCCGGTTGTCCCCCAAGGCGAATTCGAGCACCTGGGTGAGCCGCTCTCGCTGCGCGGGATCGGTAATCATGGCCAGAATCTCTACCCGCTCGTTCAAGTTGCGCTGCCGCCAGTCGGCACTCCCAATCAACACTTCCGGATTGCCGTTGTTGTGGAAATGGTAGATGCGGTCGTGCTCGAGGAAGCGCCCTAATATGCTGCGGATGCGGATGTTCTCGCTGTAGTCCGCCAGGCCCGGCCGCAGGCGGGTGTGCCCGCGCACGATCAGGTCTATGGAAACCCCTTCCCGGGAAGCGCGGTACAGCTCCTGGATGATGGCGGTGTCATCTAGAGCGTTCATTTTTGCGATGATCCGCCCGCTTCCCGTTTTCCGCTGGTGCTTGACCTCGCGCCGGATCAGCGCTTCGAAGCGGCCGCGCATGTCTTGCGGCGCGGTGACCAGGCAGCAGTACTCCTGTTCCGGCGCGTACCCGGTGAGGAAGTGGAACAGGTTGACTAGGTCGGAGCCGACATCCGGGTTAGAGGTCAACAACCCGAGATCACTGTATAGACGAGCGGTTTGAGCGTGATAGTTGCCGGTGCCTACATGGCAGTAGGTGCGCGGCCCATCCGGTTCGTTGCGCACGATCAGAGTGACTTTGGCGTGGGTCTTCAATCCCAGCAGGCCGTAGGTCACATGCACCCCCGCAGTCTCGAGCATCGCAGCCCAGCCAATGTTCTTGGCTTCATCGAAGCGAGCCGTCACCTCGACCAGGGCGGCGACCTGCTTGCCGCGCTCGGCCGCGCGCAGCAACGCCTTGACGATGGGCGAACCCTCTGAGGTGCGGTAGAGCGTTTGTTTGATGGCCACGACCTGCGGGTCGTCGGCCGCCTCGTCTATCAATCGCTGCGTGCTCGCCGCAAACGATTCATACGGGTGATGGACAAGGATCTCCCCCCTTTGCAAGATCGAGAAGATGTTCTGCTCGGCCTCGGTTTCCCCCTCGTGCTGCAGCCGCTCGGGCACGACGGGATCCCAGTGGGAGAAGCGGAAGCGGGGCAGATCGAGATTGGCCAGATGAGCCACGTCCCCCAACGACAACAGCCCGTCGATCTCGTACACATCCGCCGCATCCAATCCGAGTTCGCGCATCAAGAGGGTGCGCAGCTCGGGCGGCGTGCCGACCTCGGCTTCGAGCCGCACCACATCCGCGAAGCGGCGCTCGCGCAGCTCTTCCGAGATCATCGCGACCAGATCCTCCGCTTCTTCCTCGTCCCTTTCCAGATCCGCGTTGCGGGTGACGCGGAAGGCGTGCACCGCGAGAATTTTCATCCCCCGGAAGAGGTCATCCAAATTCTGGCGGATCACCTGTTCGAGCGGCACAAAGTGATACCGGTGCGGCGAATCCGGGACTGCCAGCCACCGGCCGTTCCCCGTGGGCACTTTGAGCCGCGCGAAATGGGTGGTATCGCGCTGCGGGTGGCGCATCAGCACGGCCAGCGACAGACTGAGATTCGAGATAAAGGGGAACGGATGGCCCGGATCTACGGCGAGGGGGGTGAGGATGGGGTAGATGTGGCGCATGAAGTGATCATCGAGCGCCTCGCGTTGCCGCGCGCCGAGTTCGGCGTACTGGGAGATCACCACATCCGCCCTCTCGCGGAGCAGCGGGCAAAGCTCGTTTCCCCACAGGCGTACTAGGGCTTCGTGCATGGGGAGCGCCGCGGCACGCGTCAGCGCGAGTTGCTCGGCCGGCGGGCGGCCATCTAGGGAGCGCGTCATCACCCCGGCTGCCTGTTGCCGCTTCAACCCGCCGATGCGCTTCTGGAAGAACTCGTCCAGGTTGGTGGCGGTGATGGCGGCGAACCGCACCCGCTCGAGCAACGGGGTACGCGGGTCGAGTGCCTGGTGCAGCACCCGCCAATTGAAGTCCAGCCAGCTCAACTCGCGATTGAAATACAGAGAGGGGTGGCCGAGCCCCGCTCCGTCGGGCACCGGTTGGGCAACCACGGCGGGCGGCAGCGGCCGCGGCTCCGGCAGCGGGAGCCCGACGCCCGGGTGCTGGTTCTCAGCGATCACTGTTCGGCTGGAAAGGAGGCAACGCTCAGCTCCGGAAGTCCAAACCCGCAATCCACAGTCCGCGATCCGCAGCCAATCGACGGGCGGTCGTAGATCAGCGGGCGGGCGGGCGAAACGACTGGTCGTAGCGCAGCTCGCGGTCGTAGCGCGGCGCGCGGGGATCCGGCGGTCCGCGCCGTGCCCAATCCTGCCTCCATTGGTACATGCCAAGGGAGTCGCCTGGCGCGGCGCCGGACGGGCCGCCGAGCCAGCGCACCCGCTCCTGCCTGGCGCCATAGAGGCCGTAAAACCCGCCGTGGCCGCCGAGATCATCGGCGTGCCGAAGCCGGTACGCCCCAGAGGCGGCGCTGGGCCCCGGCGCCTCGCCGCGCATGCGCTCGCCACGGTACCAGCCACCGCGGTAGTTGGGATCCAATGCACGGCCCGGCGCCCGCCCTTCGCCGCCGCGCTCATACCCGCCGTCATATCTGTTCATGGTGGTTTCGCCTCCCGGTTTGCCGTGATTGCACCGCTATAGCACGTGCGTACGTCACGGGGTTGTGCCGCGCGAGAAGCATGCCCGGCATCCAGCGGCTGTGGGATGCAGGCGGCCTTTTTGCATCTTCCGCCGTGCTGCCACTGCCTCGACCCCGCCGCACCATCGTCACCGCCCATGACCCCGTCTGTACGCCCGCGCCCGCTGTTGCTGCACCTGCTCCTCCTAGCGGCCACTGCCTGCGGGAGCAGCGATTCGCCGGGCCGCGCGGAACTTCCGCCCCTTGATGGCAGCGCCGCGTCCGCCTCTCCCGCCGGCTCTGCTGCAGAGGCGACTGCCTGGAGCACCCCCGAAGGGTTTCCGCTGCCATTCAGCACCGTGCTTCCCGCGGGCATCGGTGCAATTCTGGCGGATGCCGGCCGGGGAGCGGGAATCACCTTTCGCCAAGCTGCCGGGCCGGCCGCTGAAAGTGCCGAGCTCTACCTATTCGTCCACCCGGCCGTGACGACCGAGGCGCAGGCGCGCGAGGTAGTGCGCAGCATCGCAGAAACTCATGGCCGGCTCGGTGCGCGTGCCGAAGTAGATACCGCTCAGGTGGTGCCGTGGGCGCTCGCGCAATTCCGCTTCAGCGCGACCGGCGCACCGCCTCTCGCCCGGGAAGGATGGGCAGCGTTGGGGCGGCACGCCGGTCGTTTCTTTCATATCGTCGTGCAGCACCCGCCGGAGCAGGCCGCACCGTT
>JBBSMO010000318.1:0-4007 GCA_038233155.1 Longimicrobiales bacterium | reverse complement strand
TGATCACCGGCATCACCGGCCAGGACGGCAGTTACCTTGCCGAATTACTACTCGGCAAAGGGTACCACGTTGCCGGCTTGGTGCGGCGAAGTTCAACGTTGAACTTCGAACGCATCGCCCATATTCAGGAGGAGGTCGAGCTAATCTCGGGTGATCTAACCGACCAAAGCTCTCTCATCAGCGCTCTGGCCGCCGCAGCGCCCGATGAGGTCTACAACCTCGCGGCACAATCGTTCGTGCAAACCTCGTGGACGCAGCCGGTGCTCACAGGCGATGTGACGGCCATCGGGGTGACGCGCCTGCTGGACGCGATCCGCATCGTAGACTCCGGCATCCGCTTTTACCAAGCCTCGTCCAGCGAGATGTTCGGCAAGGTGCGGGCGGTGCCGCAAAGCGAGAAGACACCCTTTTACCCGCGCTCTCCCTACGGGGTTGCCAAAGTGTACGGCCACTGGGCAACGGTGAACTACCGTGAAAGCTACGATCTGTTTGCCGTCAGCGGCATCCTGTTCAATCACGAGTCTCCCCGCCGCGGCCTCGAATTTGTTACTCGCAAGATCACCGATGGCGTAGCGCGCATCAAGCTTGGTCTGCAGCAGGAGCTGCGGCTGGGAAATCTGGACGCGCAGCGGGACTGGGGTTTCGCGGGCGATTACGTCCGCGCGATGTGGATGATGCTGCAGCAGCCCAAGCCGGATGATTTCGTCGTTGCGACGGGCACGCCCCATAGCGTGCGCCACCTGGTCGAGACCGCCTTCGCCCATGCCGGTCTCGATTGGGAGGAGCACGTAGTCCAAGACCCGCGCTTCATGCGGCCTGCGGAGGTCGATCTGCTCGTTGGAGATCCTTCCAAGGCCAAGCAGGAACTGGGTTGGGAGCCGGAGGTCGGGTTCGACGAACTCGTCGCGACCATGGTTGACGCCGACCTTGAACGCCTCGGCGCAGGGAGCTGAGAGGTTGAGGACGCTGGTCACCGGCGGCGACGGCTTTGTCGCGGCCCACCTGATCCCCTCTCTCCTACGGGGCGGGGCTACCGTCTTTGGCGGGACCCTTGGCGGGGACGCTCCTTCCGGCTCCCGCGCGAAGTCGTGGTCGGAAGATGTAGAGTGGCTCGATGCGGATGTGGCGGACATCGGGTCGCTGCGCGCCGCGATCGCGCGGGCGCGGCCCGAGCAGATCGTGCATCTGGCGGCGCAGAGTTCGGTCCGGAAATCGATGGATGCTCCCCTGCTCACCTGGGATATCAACGCGACCGGAACACTGCGACTTATGATGGCCCTCCGCGCCTTGGCGCCATCAGCTACGCTGTTGGTAGTGAGTTCCGCCGAGGTAGACGGAAACGTCTCCTCAGCGAACCAGCCGCTCGCCGAATACCGGCCGCTCGCTCCCCGAAGCCCGTACGGCGCATCCAAGGCGGCGGCGGAGATGGCGGCGCTGCACTCGGCGACGGCTGCGCAGCGGGTCATCGTAGCGCGCAGCTTCAATCCTACCGGTGCTGGGCAAGATACGAGCTTCGCGCTGCCAGGATTTGCACGGCAGCTCGTGTCCATCAAGAAGGGCGAGGCGCCGCCGGTACTCGAGGTCGGTAACCTCGAGGTGAGGCGTGACTTTCTCGACGTGCGCGACGTTGTTGCCGCCTATCAGGTACTCCTCGCACGGGGTCAATCGGGAACGGTTTACAACGTGTGCTCCGGCACCGCGCCCCCGCTGCGTTCCCTGGTCGAACGGATGATAGAGCTTTCCGGTGCCGAAGCTCGCATCCAGGTCGAGGCAGCTCGCCTGAGGGCGGCCGATATTCCTGAACTGCGCGGAGATGCAACTCGTCTCCGCAGTCTGGGGTGGCGGCAGACGCACAGCACGGATGAGATGCTGTCCGCTCTTCTGCAGGCGGCGGAGAATTGAAGGGGCGGGTTTATCTGGCAGGCGCGGGCCCCGGCGACCCGGACCTGGTCACGGTGCGCACGGCGCAATTACTCGCCGCGGCCGATGTGGTTGTCTATGATGCGCTTGCAAACGAGGCATTGCTCGCCCGGTGCCCGCCGGGGTGCCGACGCGTTTATGTCGGCAAACGGGCAGGCGAACACACCCGCTCTCAGGAGGACATCAACGATCTGCTGCTCCGCCTGGCGAACGAATACGGCACTATTGTGCGCCTGAAGGGCGGCGATCCGTTCGTTTTCGGGCGCGGCGGCGAGGAGGCGTTGGCCTTGGCCTCTGCCGGAGTTCCGTTCGAGGTGGTGCCCGGCATTACGGCAGGCGTGGCCGCCCCCGCTTTCGCGGGAATACCGGTAACGCAGCGGGGAGTGACGTCCGCCGTGACTTTTCTGACCGGGCACGAAGACCCGCTGAAACCCGAGAGCGACCTCAATTGGGATCACCTCGCCCAGTTGGGCGGAACTCTCGTGTTCTACATGGGCGTGGGCCGGATGGCGGAGAACTTCCGGCGATTGCTCGACGGCGGGATGCGGCCGGATACTCCTGCGGCCGCGGTCGAATGGGGTACGTGCCCGCGCCAAAGGACGGTGGTTGGAACCGTCGGGTCTCTCCCCGGGCTCGCCGCTGCGGCCGGTTTGGGCGCGCCCGCCATCACCATAGTGGGCGATGTGGTTTCTCTGCGGGCGAAAATCTCCTGGTACGAGGCGAGGCCGCTGTTTGGCAGGCGCATTGTCGTCACCCGAGCGCGTGCCCAGGCGAGCAGTTTTGCCGCGGCTCTCGAGGAGCTTGGCGCGGAGGTGATCCAGTTTCCCGCGATCCGGATCGAGCCCACGACAGAGCCCGAGGAACTGCGGAGCGCGGCGGCTAGCGCGACGGACTTCGACTGGATCGTGTTCACCAGCGTCAACGGCGTCGCTGCGTTCTGGGCGGCGCTAGACGAAGCTGGACTCGACTCTCGCGCTTTACGCGGGCCGCGATTTTGCGCCATCGGCCCCGCCACTGCTGCGGCGATAGGTGCCCGTGGCATCCGCGCGGATCTGGTGCCTGGCCAGTACGTCGCGGAGGCTGTGCTCGAAGCCCTGGACAAAGAGACGGTTCTCGAGGGTGCACGAATCCTTCTGCCGCGGGCGGACATAGCGCGCGAAACCCTGGCGGAAGAGCTGCGTGCGCGGGGCGCCGAAGTGACGGAGATCGACGCGTACCGCACGGTGCCGGACGGGGCTGGCGCGGAGGATCTTCGCCGCAGGCTGGCAGCGGATGAAATCGACCTGATCACCTTCACCGCGAGTTCGACGGTTCGCCACTTCGTCGGGTTGGCCGGCCGCGAGATCGGCCGGGCGAAGGTAGCGTCTATCGGCCCGGTTACTTCGGCTACCGCGCGCGAGTTGGGTCTGCCAGTGCATTATGAAGCGGAGGAATACACCATCCCCGGCCTGATCCGCACGTTGCGGGAGCAGGCCGCGACCGCACTGGGATGAGGGTGTTCTCCGCGTGCCGCGCTGCCGCTGTTACGATGTTGATGCTGCTGGCCGCAGCACCCCGGGTGCAGGCGCAGCAGGTGCCGCAATCGGACCGCCCGGTAGCCGTCGAACGCCCGTCGCACCGCGGGGCCTACCCGTTGCTATCGGAAGCACATTGGGCCGTTCGCGCGGCGCGGAGGGCTGAAGCGCTCGGGCTCGCCCCCCGGTTCCTTCCGCCGCAACGGGCCGCCCGATGGGACGCTGTGGTAGAGGCGCTGACGGAAGCGCAGGCTGCCGCGACCGAAACCGGCGACCCGGCGCTGGAAACGCTTGCCCAAGGCTGGCGGTCGCGGGCATCAGCGGAATTTCCCGAAGTGACCAGCGGCGAAAGCGATAGGGAGCCGCTTCTGCTTCGCAGTTACGCCAGCGCGGGGGCAGGCCGGCGATCTGGCTTTGTAGAACCGGCAACGCTTTTCCCCCCGCCCCTGGATGAACCGAAGGAGCTGGAATCCAGCACCGATCCGCTGCTGGCGCTATCTCTCGCCGCCAGGCCGCATTGGTCACTGTCGCTTCAAGCGGTCCCCGCCCTTGGGGGCGCGGGTCTGGATCTCG
>JBBSMO010000317.1:0-4008 GCA_038233155.1 Longimicrobiales bacterium | reverse complement strand
GACCGGTGGGCGGGGAGCACGGCAACCCGTACGACGGTCTCGCCCCGCTTCGCGGTCAAACGCTTTCTCGGCGCGGAGGAGGAGGCCGCCGTCAAGCTCTCCCTCGGCCGCTACACGCAGTTCCTGCACTCACTGCGGAATGAAGAGTTCCCGCTCTCGAACGATATTTGGGTTCTGGCAGATGAGGACGTCCCGGCCGTGGTTTCAGACCAGATCCAAGCCGGGATCGAAAAGTACTGGGGAGATGATTGGTACGCATCGGCCGAGGTGTACGGGCGCGCCTTCCGCGGTGTGACGGAGTTCAACTTCGGCGATGATCCGAATGATCCGGCGGATGACCTGCTCGACGGCACCGGCCGCTCGTACGGCCTGGATATGCTGGTACGCCGCTCGACGGGGCGGCTGACCGGCTGGACAACGCTATCGCTCCTGCGCGCGACACGCACTCTGCCGGACCCGTTGGCGCTCGGCTTCGATGACCTCGCCCCCGACGTTACCTTCGCCCCCATCTGGGACCGGCGCGCAGATCTGGATCTGGTGCTCAGCTACCGCCTGCCGTGGGAGATCGAGGCGGGAGCGAGGTGGAACATCGGCTCCCCTATTCCCTACACGCGCCCGGTCTCGCAATACGCCGGCTGGGAATACGACTACACGCGTGGCGACTACCGACTGCGGACTGGCGGCCCCGGCGACGATGGCGACCCGCCCGTCTACGTGATGCCGGGCGCGCGCAATGCGCAACGCTACCCCGCGTATCAGCGGCTGGATGCGACGCTGCGACGCAGCTTCTCGCCTCGCTGGGGCAGGGTAACGCCGTACCTGCAACTGCTCAACGTATACAACCAGAAGAACGTGCTCTTCTACTTCTACAACTACAATCAGCTACCGCCGACCCGCTCGGGCTTCACCATGTTTCCCCTGCTGCCGACCATCGGTGTGGACGTGAACTTTTGATGCGACAGCGAACTCTCGGCTCGCTCGTCGCGTTGGCTGCACTCGGGATGTTGGCGGCCTGCGAGATCTCCGAAACGGTCATTCCGGCCGACAACGAAGACTTGGTGGTGGTAGAAGCGATTCTGCGCGCGGGTTCGCCGTTCCAGTACGTTCTGCTGCACCGGTCGATCAAGGACGATGTGATCGGTGCGGTACCCGGGGCGCTGGTTTCTATCACCGCCCCGGGCGGGGCGACGGTCCTGCTCGAGGAGGAAGGGACCTTAGCATGTGCCCGCGTCCCCGCCACGGATGAGCGCGTAGTAGACCCCACCTGCTACCTCACGGCTAGCGAACCGCTGGATGTGCAGCCAGGCGGCGAGTACACGCTGCGCATCGAGACGGGCGATGGCCGTCTGATGCGCGCGCGAACCATCGTTCCGGGCGCATTCCAACTCCTCATCCCGCGGGGGTCTGCGGAGCAGGCGCCGGCGTTCTCTGCCTGCGAGCTACCAGCCGGGAGCTTGCTCCCCGTCACCTGGAGCGCAGCACCGGGGGCGTGGGCATATCTCGCCGAGGCAAAGGTTTTCGGCCTCAGGGGGCGTATTCCCGGCGTCGAGCCGGACAGCATACCAGAACCCCTCGAGCTGAACGGCTTGGCCATCTCTGGCACCGATACCACCTTGGTTTTCCCCGCCGAGTTCGGGCTATTCGAACGCTTCGACTCGGACCCCGCATTGCTCATCGCCCTGCAAAAGGGTCTGCCCGCGGGGAGCCATGTGCAGGTGACTGTCGCCGCTCTCGACAGAAACTATGTGAACAGCGTGCGGGGCGGCGCCTTCAACCCTTCGGGGGCGGTGCGGATATCGAGCATCGCGGGAGATGGCGTCGGGGTGTTCGGCTCCGTAGTAACTCGGTCATTCCGGGCGCAAGTGGTCCAGGAACCAACGGGTGACCCCCTCTGCCTTCCAGAACTGCAGTAGCCGCGGCGGGCGGCCCCTTCCCCGTTCCCAAATCAGGTCTCGACAAGGTGCACGAGACGCCGAGCTGTCCCTTCGCGTTCTTTGCGCCTTTGCGCGAGCACTCTGCAGGACTCTCGGTACTCACCGCCCTCAGACAGGCGGAGTGGCTGCCGGTTCCTCCGCTTCGGGAGAGGCAAGCGGGTCATCGCCCGGCTCCAGCGGGTCGTGCTCCTCGGCCTGCTTCGGGAAGAGCAGCGATGCCGCTACGGAAATGGCCAGCACCCCGGCAACCACGCCGAGCGAAATCCCGACGGGAATGTGCACCTGGTCAGTCAAGAGCATCTTGACCCCCACCCATACCAGCACGACCGCCAGCCCCAGCTTCAGGAAGTGGAACTTGTGGATCACGCCGGCGAGCACGAAGTAGAGCGAGCGCAGCCCCAGGATCGCAAAGACGTTCGAGGTATAAACGATGAAGGGATCGCGCGTGATCGCGAAGATGGCCGGGATAGAATCGACCGCGAAAATGAGATCGGTAGTCTCGATCATCACGAGCACGATGAAAAGCGGGGTGGCTACCCGCCGCATCCCCCCGTTCGCCCCTATGGGCTCATCGGCGAAGAACTGCTGCCCGTGATATTCGCGGGAAATGGGCAGGAATCGGCGCACCAGCTTGAGCACCGGGTTGGACTCGGGGTGCACGTCCATCTCGTCCTGCATCGCCATGCGAATGCCGGTGATGACGAGAAAGCCGCCGAAGATGTAGATGATCCACTCGAAGCGCTCGATGAGCAGTGCGCCTGCACCGATCATCGCGCCCCGCATCACGAGCGCGCCGAGAATCCCCCAGAACAGCACCCGGTGCTGGTACTTGGGCGGCACCTGGAAGTAGGCGAAGATCAGGACAAAGACGAAGAGATTGTCTACCGAGAGGGCGAACTCGATCAGGTACCCCGTGAGAAACTCGAGCCCCGCCTGCGAACCGCGGAAGTGGTAGACGCCGTAGTTGAAGAGCAACGCCAGCGAGATAACTACGCCGCTCCAGATTGCCGCCTCGCGTATCGAAATCGCGTGAGCCCTCCGATTGACGAGCCCGAGATCTACGGCCAGCATCCCGAACACGAAAATGTTGAAGGCCACCCATGGCCAAAGGGAATCTCCCACGCTTGCTCCTAAAAACGTTCGTTGATATGGCCGCGCTGTTCCGGGTACTTCCCGGGGCACCAAGCGAGGATGGGTGCAAGAGGCATGCTGCACGAGAACGCGGGGGGCCGGGCAACAGCACGAACCGGCGAGGATGCCGATCTACCTTGCTGGCAGGGAACTTGCAATTTTTGGAAGGCAGACGATAATAGTGCAAGCTGTTGTAGGAAATGCGCTTACATCGTCTGAAAGATCGTAAGACGAATGAGTTCCAAGAGGAGGCAAAGAGATGCAGTACACAAACGACAGAGAATTCGGCTACGGCGAACGCGGCTATCCGGGCCGCAATGATTATGACCGGAACTTCAACAACTTCGACCGGGGCTTTCGCGGCGACTGGAACCCGAGGTTCGATAACCGCAGCTTCGGGAACCGGGAGTTTGGCAACCGTCCATACGGACGCGAGCTGCACCGCGGCGATCAGATGACCTTCCGCCCACAGGGCAGCAGGCATCACCCCGCCTACGACCGCGATTTTGGTGACCGGCTGCGCGAAGGGTGGAACGACGTGAAACGCGGCGTGCAACACGCCCTTCCGGGCCACGACGAACCCCGCGCACGCTACGACAAATTCGAC
Organism: Longimicrobiales bacterium; assembly: GCA_038233155.1. Classification (GTDB taxonomy): domain Bacteria; phylum Gemmatimonadota; class Gemmatimonadetes; order Longimicrobiales; family Longimicrobiaceae; genus JBBSMO01. The sequence goes on along the minus strand of JBBSMO010000317.1, from coordinate 336 downwards.
CGGCACGACCGCGGCTGGTAAAGCCGCAGCTTTGGCGCCGCCGAACGACTCCGTGCGGCAGGTCTAAACTGGCCGCCTAGCGGTGAACGACGACGACCCCCCGCGGAGCGACTCAGCTCCGCGGGGGCTCTTCCTGATCGACTGTTCCGCGGCCCCGCCTCAGAAAACCCCCTCAGAACAGGCTGAACTTGGCGCCACGCCCTGTGCTACTCGCACTGCTGCGCCACCCGCGCGGCAGACGCTCTCGGAGCGCACCGAATCGCCGGTCAATCCGCAATCCGCAATCACTTCGGTATCACCAGCACCTGGCCAACTCGTACGGTGTCGCTGGACAGG
>JBBSMO010000316.1:0-4021 GCA_038233155.1 Longimicrobiales bacterium | reverse complement strand
ACAGCTTGAACAGCTCGGTGTCGTCCTTGAGAAGCCCGGTCATCACCCGGGCGAGCGCCCTGTCGTGTTCGATGCGCGCTTTCTGCTTGTCGCGCTGTCAGGAATCAAGCACTTCGCGATCAACGCATGAATGCCCGCAGAGTCGATGCTCCCGTTCGGCTCGTCGCGGGTGATGATCAGCGTTCCGTTCGGGCCCCCTCCCGCTTGGTGCAGCAGTATGCCGTTCTCCCGGTACCAGATCAGCTTCTGCTCCCAGCGGCGGCGGTAGCTGGGCACGTGCAGCATGCCGCAGTGCTCCCAATAGTAGTTGGTGCCAGACTCCACATCCTCAACCGTGAAATCCGGGTACTTCGTGGCCCCAGCCAGCGTCAGCGGCTGCTCGTAGGCATAGTCGACGCCCTGGGTCGCGAGGTGGTCAGCGATGATGACTTCGGACTTCGAACGGACCATCTCCCCACGCACCGTACGATGGATCAGGTGCTCCTCGTAGAACCTTCCCTCAATGACGATCGGTGACGGCGCGAGGAAGAGATTCGTTAGGCGACGCGCGGTCTCCGACCAGTCGTCCGACGAGTACTTGCGAATTTCCGAGCGCGGCCCCTGGTGGAGAATTACCACCCGGTCCTTCTGTCGGGTTAGTGCCGTGTACAGCAGCTCGCGCGAGAGCAGGCGATTGGGGTTCGGCAGCACCAGGAATACAATACCAAACTCGCTCCCCTGTGCTTTGTGCACCGTCAGCGCGTAGGCGAGCTCTAGCACCGCGCTTCCTTCCTCCGCGAAGTCACGGCTCGTGTAGTCATACTTGAAGCCAGGCTGCGAGGAGAACTCGACCTCCAGCTTCCAACGGAGGTCCGGGGCACCCTTTCTCCGGAAGTACCCCACTGCCATGCCGATCTCGCCGTTGGCGATGTACGCCTCCTGCTTCTCTGGATAGACATTGCGGTGCCGGAACCAGGGCGCTGCGGGGTTGGTGTTGACGAGGTTGATCACTTTATCCCCGTACACGATCTCTTCCACCCCCATCGGCTCCGGGTACTTGCGGCGGTACGGCTCCTTCCGCGATTCCTCGACCATCGGCTGACGGAAGCGCTTGTGGATGAGCCGGTTCAGGTCCGGGACCCCGAAGGCGCTCGACCGCACAGGCGAGAGGATCTGCCAGCTCTCAGATGCCTCCGCAGCCCCGGGACGGTCGCCCTTTCGCGGGTTGAAGAACCGCAAGTTGTTCCATGCCTCGCCGCCGAGTGTGGCATCGAACCCGGCGACGTCTTCCGGCCCAGCAAGACCCAGCTCCTCCACGAGCACGTCGATCAGGCGCGCGCGCAGATCGTCCATCCCGTCCCACTGCACGAAGCGCACGTGCTTGCCCGCTCCCGTGCGAACGACTTTGTCGAACACCTCGTCTTCGCCGGGTCCGATCGGCGAACCGCTGAACCATTCCGCCAGCTGCAGATCCTCCCGCTCCTGACCCGCCTGCCTGCGTCGGATGGTGAGCTCGGCGTAGCTGGGTCCGACGCGTGGGAACTGTTCCGCCGCGCCCTCGGGAGTGAGTCGGTTGACGATATCGACGAATGGCCGTCCTGCGCCGATCGGCGGGAGCTGCCGCGGGTCCCCGATCAAGATCAGCCGGTGCACCCCCCTGAGCGCCTGGATCAACGCCGCGAGCATCTCCTCCGTCAGCATGGACGCCTCGTCGATGATCACGGTGCGCGCACCGGCTGATGCGGGCTGATCGTGCAGGCGATAGCGGCCCGTGACACCGTCATACCGATGAGGACTAAGAAACTGCGCGATGGTGTAGCCCTTCAGGTGGAGGCCGGGGGTGGACTGCTCCATCCGCACGCGCGCCTTGCCCGTGGGCGCGAGAAGCAGGATGTCGCCCGCGGCTACATCCGGATCCGAGCACAGGACCGATAGAAGGGTGGTCTTGCCCGTACCAGCGGGACCGATTAGTACGGAGAGCCGGGACTCCGCGAGCTCCTTCAACGCAGCAGTCTTCTCTCGTCGTGCGGCCTCCTCGATCTCATCGACGGCCGTAGCGTTCTGCGCCTCCAGGTGCGCATCGAGGAGCTTACGCCAATCCGCATTTACCACGAGCCGCTTGCCCAGCACACGTTTTTCGATGGCGGTACGCACGAGCGACCCCATATCGGCCAGCCGCCCCAGCTGCAGCGCAGGGTGGCCGTTCGCCATCCCGACTTCTGCGACCACTTCCTCGAAGCCGTCCTTCGCCACCTCCATCAGGTCAGCATCTACGCCACACGCCGGCTGGAGCGGCTGATCACGGATCGCGAGCACGACTTGGTGCTGCGGCAGCACTGTGCTTCCGGCGCTCGCCGCGTCCTCCAGTACCTTGACGGTCCAGGCGCGAACCCGGCGCGCGTCGGTACCGGCGTCGAGTGCGGATGGTTCAGGGAGCGGGTGGTTTTCGCGGACGACCGCCTCAGGGAATACACCCCGGTCCACGGTCCAGATGCTAATCGGGTCCGCAGTGAGACGGGTCAGCTCGAAGAGTACGTACGGGTTCGCGAGGATCTCCGCGTCGCTCGCGGCGATTTGCGCCTTTGACCGCTCTTCTTGCACGTAGATCGTCGTGGCTTGCTCGGGCGTCAAGTCGAATCGGCTGACCAACTTCAGCAGGCCACGCCGGCTCTCGGGCAGCCGGGCCCACTTCGCACGAAGTGTGGTTCCAACGGCTCGGGCAAGCGGGGGCGGAAGGTGCTCGTCGGGTTCGGTGAACAGGCGGTCGACTAGGGGCCACGGGTCGGAATTCTCGCCAATCTTCGCAGTCAGCTCCCGCGCAATGAAGGTGCCGAACTCCAGACCGAATGCGGAAAGCGCCGCGCCAAGTCCGGGATAGGGGCCGCGGGCTTTCCACAGTTCCCCGAGCCGCGCATCAATCCAAGCCAGGCACCGCTCCCAGGGGCCGGGCAATACGCCGCTCGCCTTGCTGAGCGAGTCAGCGCAGGCGAGCAGCGACGCGATGGCGGCATCATGGCTGACCAATTGTGACGCGTGCGAAAATTCCAGCAGACGATCGGCAGGCGAGAAGGCGGCGAGAGACGCAGGGTCAAACTCAGGATCCTCCGAAGCCTTCTCGATGGCGGCGTGGTATGGCAGGATAAAACCGTCCTTGAAGTCGGGGCGAATCGAGTGCTGGATCATCCGCTCCCACAGCATCGAGCGGTGCTTCCCATCCAGGTGCTTGGTCGAATATGCGTACTCCTGAAGAGGGCCAGGGTGGAGGACTCGCCCGACACCGATCAGGATGCGACCACCGCCAAAATGCTCTACGAAGGGCACCGCCTTCGCATAGAAGAAACACAACGACTGCTCCCGGCGCAGATGGGCCGCGAAGGCATCCAGGATAGCACTTTGGTTCCGATAGTCCTGGACCCACTGGGTCCGGAAGCCAAGATCCGGCTCCCACTCCGCCTGCACGTCGAGCGCGTACTCCTCGCCCTTCGTCTCGATTGCCTCCCGAAGGAGCCAGGCAAAGGGAACGGCCGCGGCCGAGTAAGGGGGATGCCTCAGCGCGGTCGGCTTGAAGTGTCCGTGAGCCGAGTCAGGGCCCCAATTATACGGGTGGTTTGCCATGCGGGTGAACTCGAACGGCGCCATGAACCCGACACGCTCGGCCACGCACGGTGGCCACTGTTCCCGCGGGAGTTCATCGAAGCGCTGGCCGGCTACTGCCTCCAAAGCCTCATCGTCCTTTTCTTCTGCGATTCTCTTGAGCTTGAGGCAGGCAGCGTTCAGGCGCGGCGCGCTGCACACTCTGCCATCCCACGCGGTGTCGTGCCAGGGGACGCGAATGGAAACGTGGCGGAGTGGATAGTTCATTTTGCACCTTGATTTACTGTCGTGAGCACGCCTCTCGTCTCCGCCGCCACCGCCGTGTTCAAGTACTTTCGAGCATTCGACGATCCTCCGTCTACACTCTATTGGGGAGGATCACGTCGCGGTACTTGCCGCGCACGTAGAGGTCGCGCAGGACGTCGTCGGCGATCCCCCAGATGAAGTT
>JBBSMO010000315.1:0-4024 GCA_038233155.1 Longimicrobiales bacterium | reverse complement strand
GAACCGCTGGCGCGTCGCGCGGCTGCCCGTGCGGAGGCCGCGTACGCGCGCCTGGCGGAGGTGTTCGTGCCGCCGCCATCCGGACCTATCGATCTGCTGGTCACCCCGGGCGCCGACTACGCAAATGGCTACGCCACGCCCTTTCCGACGAATCGTATCGTCGTCTTCGCCCACCCGCCGGCAGACGAATCGGCGCTCGCCTTCAGCGACGATTGGCTCGAGTTGGTGGTGCTGCACGAGCTGGTGCACATCTTCCACCTAGACCGGTCCCGGGGGATTTGGGCGCCGCTGCGCAAGGTGTTCGGGCGCTCGCCCCTCTTTTTCCCGCAGATCTTTTCGCCCGCATGGGTCAAGGAGGGGCTGGCGACCTTCTACGAATCCGAACTCACGGAGGCGGGGCGGGTCCGCGGCAGCTTACACGAGATGATCTTGCGAACGGCGGTGCTAGAGGGCGAGTTCTTCCCGCTGGACCGCGCCACCGGCGATCCCGCTACCTGGCCCGGCGGCACTACGCGCTACGCCTACGGCTCGATGTTCTTCGACCACCTGGCGCGGCGGTACGGCACCCAGAGCATCGCCGCATTTGTAGAAGCCGTAGCCGGGCAGTGGGTCCCCTACCGGATGGATGCCGCCGCCCGCCGTGCCTTCGGCGTTTCATTCACCAGTGCGTACGACGAGTGGCGGGATTTGCTCGATACGCGCTACCGCGCACAGGCCGACTCGCTGCGAACGCTCGGGCTGACCCCCGCCGATACCCTGACATCCGGCGGGTTCCGCGCTGCCTATCCGCGCTTTGACGGCGCGGGGCGGATCGCCTACGCGGCGGCTCCGGCCCGCGAGCGGGCGGCGACGGTGCTGCTGGAAGCAGATGGCACCGAGCGCCGCATCGCCCGCCGCAACTCGTTGGCGCCGGTCTCGTGGCTCCCCGGCGACACCGCGCTGCTGACCTCGCAGCTCCAGTTCCGCGACCCGTACCGCATCTACGCGGATGCGTACCGCGTTGGCCTCGCGGGAGATGAGACGCGGCTCACCGAAGATGCCCGCCTCTGGGAGTTGGACGCGCACCCCGACGGGGAGAGCGCTGTCGGCGTCGCCGATGCGGACGGCACCAACGTGCTGGTGATGCTGGACCTCGCATCCGGCAAGATCCGCCCGCTGACCGAGCGATCGCTCGACGTACAGTGGGCGCTGCCCCGGTGGTCGCCCGATGGCTCGCGGATCGCGGCGGCGCGCGCCGGCCCGGGCCGCTTCGACATCGCCGTGCTCGACCCGGCGGGCAGCGTACTGCGCCAGCTCACCGATGACCGTGCCATAGACAACGCGCCCGCCTGGTCGCCGGATGGCCGCTACCTGTTCTTCCACTCGGACCGGAGCGGCATCCCGAATCTGTACGCATTCGATTTTGATACAGGCGAACTGTTCCAGGTGACCAACACCCTCGGAGGCGCCTTTCAGCCGGACGTGTCGCCCGATGGCCGCTGGATTGCCTTCTCCCTGTACGCCGCCGATGGCTATCACATCGCGCGAATGCCATTCGACCCCGCCACGTGGCGGCCCGCGCGCGAGCCGTTGCCGCTCTTCGGAGCAGTGGAGAGCGAACGCCCGCCGGTAGCGGGAACTCTCGGCCAGCCGCCCGCCCGCCCGTACTCGCCGTGGGCGTCGCTACGCCCCGCGGCGGTAAGCATCTCGCTCGCGAGCGGCAGCGCGCTCGGCGGCGGGGCAGGGGTCGGCGTAAGGGGCGAAGATCTGCTCAGCCGCTACGAATACGGAGCGGGCGCGCTGCTGTACCCGCAGGGTAGCAGGCTGGACGTAGCCGCATCGCTCCGCTACCGCGGCTTCGGCGTACCTGTCCTTGACCTCGATGCGGAGCAAGAATGGTCGGTCTCGGCGGCGAACGCGCGCCGCATCACCGCTTCAGGGGATACGGTGGGTGATGCCCGGCTCCGCCGCACGCGGAGCGCCAGCGCCGCGCTGCTCTTCCCCAGGCCCCGCTTCCGCTCGTATAGTTGGCTGCAACTCGGAAGCGAGCTGCGCGACCGCGAATTCGAGTGGCAGGATACGGACGGACCGGCCGACTTCGATACACCGCCGGAGGTAGCCGTCTGGTTGAGCGGCGGAGTCTCTACGGTGTCTGGCACTCCGATGTCCCTCGGCCCGCAGGACGGCATCTCGTTCTCCGGCATCGTCGAAGGAAGCCGCTTCACCCGCCCGCTCGAGGACGCCGTGAGCGCCACCGGCTATGGCCGCACGATCGGCAGAGCCAGCGGCTTCCGCAGCATCGACGCTCCTGGTTTTGCCCGCCATGTTGCGGCGCTGCGGCTTTCCGTTGGTGCCGCGAGCGGCAGCGGCCGGCCCTCCTTCGGGGTCGGCGGCGCCAGCGGTGGCACATCGGCGCTGTCGGGCTTCGATCTGCTCGGCGGCGGCCTCACCTTCCCCGTCCGCGGCTTCACCGAAGCCGCCCAGTTCGGCGACCGCGCCTTCAGCGCCAGCGCCGAGTATCGTTTCCCCCTCGCCCTCGTCGAGCGCGGTATTCGCGTGGCCCCTCTCTTTCTGGACCGAATTTGGGGCGACCTTTTCGTGGATGCTGGTGCCGCTTGGTGCGCCGCCGATTGCGAGCGCCGCTTTGAAGCCGCCCCGCTCGAACCGCACCCCCTGATTTCGGCAGGCGCCGAGCTGATCGTCGAGCTGAACCTTGGCTTTGGCGCCGACCTCCCTCTCCGCTTCGGGCTCGCCGCACCGCTCACCCCCGATACCGGCAGCGGCACGCCGGGAGAGCGGTCGGCGCCCTCGGTGTACCTGCGGCTGGGACGCTCGTTTTGATAAGGTGGCAGGTGACAGGTGACAGGTGAGTTCGATGGCCCACGTACCTAATACGGGTCACGGGTCCCCCCAGTCCAACGAATGAATTCGCGGCTGGAACTACACGAAGTCCACCTTCGCGGACTGCGCCTGCTGCCACAGTGCATCTCCAGGCGACCCGGAAGCCGCGGGCTCCTCGCAGCGAGCACTGGATTCTGGCCTGCGCCGGAATGACGGCAGGAGCACACCGCTGCGTCGCAGTTCCGTCCGCGAGGACGGGTAGTGTCCTGCCGGGGGTTTCATACCCCCGGCAGAGGCGGCGATGCTGCTTGTCGGCAGGCGGCTGCGCCGCCGACGGAGTTCCCTTCGGCAGGCTCAGGGCAGGCTCTTCGTCGCTCCGCTCCTCAGGATGACACTCTTCGTGTTCCCTGTTCCCTGTTCCCTGTTCCCTGTTCCCTGGTACGGAACGTGAAGTCCTCTGGCAGGCGTTATCTAACCTTCTTCGCAATTGAAATGAGGAGCCCCCATGGGTGGCAAACGACCTGACCAGCACAACATCGCGCCCGGCGAAGCCGGCGCCAGCGACTACAAGACATTGCCGCAGGTAGGCAAGGGAACGAGCAGCGAGGACAACACGACCGTATTGGACAAGCAGAATCTCGCGCACTCCGAGCAGGATGCAGAGGGGCAGCCCTTCCTGCCCGATGTGCCAAGCCCTTCCGTGCATGCGCGCGCGGGCGAGAAGGTGCAGGAGCACACCGAAGAAGATGACGGCGACGAAACCACCCCCGGTGCGGGCGGATGAACCCGCCTACGCCCGCGCCGGACCCCGCGCGCGGCACGCCTGCCCAAGAACCAACCGGGCATCGCGTTGAGCACGGCGACAATGCGGGGTCCAGCAAGCACCCGCCGCACGTTACCGAAAACGCAGAGAACGCGCCCCTGCAGGAGAACCAGCCTGCCCCCGGCGACGTGCCGGTAACGCCGGCCAACGCGCAGGGCGAAGACGCCATTCCAACGACCGAGCTCGAGCAGGGCATAGACGAGGAGAGCATGTACGACCGCCGCCCCTCGGAGGACAAGAACCGGCCCCCCTCCTCGCCCACGACGCCGTAGGCGAACCCCGGCCCGCGCCCCCGCCGCCCCGGCCCCGCCGCTCGTTTCCCCACCCCTTTTCCCCCTATCCCCCGGCCCCTTTCCCCCACAAGGGGGCAAGGGGAGAACT
>JBBSMO010000314.1:0-4025 GCA_038233155.1 Longimicrobiales bacterium | reverse complement strand
CCATAACTGGGAAGGTGCCGGGCGAGCGCGAGGCTCGCTCGGCACCTTTGTGTACGCGGCCCGGGTGCGCCCGGCTCCGGGTGCACGATCGTGACCGGAGCATCGGCGGGCCGACACCCGCTGCTCGAGTTCGTGAGCGTCGATGCAGCGGCGCCGCTGTTCGGCCCTGGCGCAACGCGGGTTGCCGCGGCAGTTTCCCGCTAAAGCCGCGGGTGCGGTCCGAAGCTCCGTTACGAGACCGCCGGTCCGGCGTTACAAGGTCGTGACAGGCCACCGGTAGCTTCGTGGCTCACGGAGTTCAGATCCCTCACCAGGAGAATTCTTCAGATGAGCCGTCTTTGGACTGGAATCGCCACGCTGACCTGTGGGTTGAGTCTCGCCGCATGCGGCGGCGATGAGGGCGGGGCCAGCCCCCGCGACATGGCGGCCGGCGGCGGCGCGCCCACGGGCGACGTCGTCACGTTGACCGGCGCGGGCGCAACGTTCCCGTATCCGATCTACTCCAAGTGGTTTAGCGCCTACGGTGAGCAGAACCCGGTTCGCGTCAACTATCAGTCGATCGGCTCCGGCGGCGGGATCCGCCAGCTCACCGAGGGAACGGTGGACTTTGGCGCGTCCGACGCGCCGATGAACGAGGAGGAGCTCGCCAAAGCGCCGGGAACGCTCCACTTCCCGACCGTCGTGGGCTCGGTGGCGGTCACCTACAACCTTCCCTCGGTGAACCAGCCGCTCCGGCTGAACGGCGACGTGCTCGCGAGCATCTTCGAAGGCGACCTCAAGCGCTGGAACGATCCGCGCATCCAACAGCTCAACCCGGGCGTTCAGCTTCCGGACCGCGATATCCTCGTGGTGCACCGTTCAGACGGCAGCGGGACGACCTACGTGTTCACGGAGTACCTTTCGTCCGCGAGCGCCGATTGGAAGCAGCGCGTCGGCACGGGGAAGTCCGTGAGCTGGCCGGTCGGGCTGGGCGGCAAGGGGAACGAGGGGGTGACGGGGCAGGTCAAGCAGACGGAAGGCGCGATCGGCTACGTCGAGCAGGTGTACGCGCAGCAGAACAACCTGCCGCTTGCCGCCATCCGGAACCGGGCGGGCAATTTCGTCCAGCCGACGCTGGAAGCATCCAGCGCCGCCGCGGAGGGGGTTGCCAGCCAGCTCCCGGCGAATTCGGACTTCCGCGTCTCCATCGTGAATCCCGAGGGGAACGACGCCTACCCCATCTCGTCGTGGACGTATCTGCTCGTTCCGGCGAACATGGAGGATTGTAACAAGGCGCGGGCGCTGCACAAGTTGTATCGCTGGTCGCTGAACGAAGGCACGCCGGCAGCGCGTGAGCTCGGGTACGCGGCGCTGCCGGACAACGTGCGCGAGCAGGTGCTGTCGCGGTGGAGCGGGGTCACGTGCGGACCGAATCGGGAGGCAGTGGTCGCCGGGGCGAGCTGAGTGGCGATGCAGCCGGTTCCAGAGCGGGTGGGGGTGCTCGCCGGCGCCTCCCGCCCGCCGCTCTGGGCGCGGGTCGTTCCGGTTTGGGCGCGGGGCAACGCGACCGATCGGATTTATGCGGTGGTGCTCGCCCTGTTCGGGCTTGCGATCCCGGTCCTGTTCGCCTTCATCCTTTTGCGGGTGGGGACGTCTGCACTTCCGGCGATCCGCGAGTTCGGCTGGTCATTCGTGACCGGCACGGAGTGGGACCCGGTCGCCGGTGAGTTCGGGGCGCTGCCGTTCATCTACGGCACGGTCGTGTCGTCTGCGCTCGCGCTGCTCCTGGCGCTTCCGCTGGCAGTTGGGCTCGCCGTGTTCCTGACCGAGCTCTCGCCACGCTGGCTTGCGGCGCCGATCTCGTTTGCCACCGAGCTGCTGGCGGCGATCCCAAGCGTGGTGTATGGCCTGTGGGGGATCTTCGTGTTGGTGCCGTGGCTCCGTGAGCACATCCAGCAGCCGCTTGCCGACAGCATCGGCGATGCGGTGATCCTGTTCCGCGGCCCGGCGTACGGCTCCAGCATCTTGGCCGGTGGGGTGATCCTGGCGATCATGATCATCCCGTTTATTTCGGCGGTATCGCGCGAGGTTCTCGCCGCGGTGCCGCGCGAACAGCGCGAGGCGGCACTGGCGCTCGGCGCGACCCGCTGGGAAATGACGTGGCAGATCGCGCTGCCGTACGCGCTGCCCGGCATCGTCGGAGCCGTGATCCTCGGGCTCGGGCGTGCGTTGGGCGAGACGATGGCGATCACGATGGTAATCGGCAACCGGCCCGAGGTCGCGGCCTCGCTGTTTGCGCCGGGGTACACGATGGCGAGCGTGCTGGCAAACGAGTTCGCCGAAGCGTCGGGCGACCTGTACCTCGCCGCGCTGATGGAGATTGGCCTGCTGCTCTTCGGCATCACCATCATCGTCAACTCCCTTGCACGCCTCCTCGTGTGGCGTGCGTCGCGAGGGGCGGGAACCCGATGAAAAGCGCTCCGCTCCCCCTGCGGGAACGCCGCCGTCGCGTGGTCAGCACGCTGATGCTTGGGCTTACCGGCGTGGCCGCACTGCTCACGGTGGTGCCGTTGCTGCTCATCTTCGCCTATCTTCTAAAGGCGGGGCTGTCGTCGGTGAGCTTCAACTTCTTCACCGCGTTGCCTGCGCCGGTCGGCGAAGCGGGCGGCGGCATCGGCAATGCCCTGCTCGGTACACTGCTGCTGGTCCCACTCGCGGCGATTCTCGGCCTGCCCATCGCGATCGGGGCGGGCGTGTTCCTCGCCGAGTCCGGCAATTCCGGCCTGGGCCGGGTCGTCCGGTTCATTGCAGACGTGATGAACGGGATCCCGTCGATCGTGATCGGCATCTTCGTTTGGGCGTGGGTGGTCGTGTCGATGGGGCACTTCTCCCTGTTGGCCGGCGGCGTCGCGCTCGCGATCATGCTCATCCCGATGGTCACTCGCACCACCGAGGAGATGGTGTTGCTGGTGCCGCGCGAGCTGCGCGAGGGCGGCCTTGCACTCGGCTCGACCCGGTGGCGAACCACGCTCGGGATCGTGCTCCCCGCGGCCAAGAGCGGCATCCTGACCGGGGTTCTCGTTTCGCTCGCGCGGATCGCGGGAGAAACCGCGCCGCTGCTGTTCACCGCGTTCGGCAGCCCGTTCTGGGAGTGGCGGCCGGGGCAGCCGGTCGCGGCGCTGCCGCTGCAGATCTTTCAGTACGCGATCTCGCCGTACGACGAGTGGCATCGCCAGGCATGGGCCGCCGCGCTGGTGCTGATCGGGCTCGTGCTCGTGGTGAGCCTGAGCGCCCGTTTCCTCATCCGTAGCCCGAACCGCAACCAGTGACATGACCGACACCAACGTCTTCGAGCGTCCGCGGACCGTCGCGCCGCCGCATGCCGCAGATGCGCCCAGCACCGCCAACGCGGTTGAAGCCCGGGATTTCTCGTTCTGGTACGGCTCCACCCAGGCGCTCCGCGACGTGTCGCTCCGTGTGCCGGACCGACGCGTCACGGCGCTGATTGGGCCGTCCGGCTGCGGCAAGAGTACCTTTCTGCGATCGATCAACCGTATGAACGAGTTGATCCCGGGTGTTCGTCACAGCGGCGACATCCTGCTGCGCGGCGAGTCCGTCTATCGATCCGAGCAGGACGTGGTGCGGCTGCGCCGCCGAATCGGAATGGTCTTCCAAAAGTCGAACCCGTTCCCGAAGTCGATCTACGACAACGTCGCGTATGGCGCGCGCGTGAACGGGCTCGCCAAAGGGCGAGGCGAGATGGACGAGCTGGTCGAGCAGTCGCTTCGCGACGCGGCGCTCTGGGACGAGGTACAGGACCGCCTCAAACAGAATGCGCTCGGGTTGTCCGGCGGGCAGCAGCAGCGCCTCTGTATCGCACGTGCGCTGGCGGTCCGCCCGGAGGTGCTGCTGATGGACGAACCGGCGAGCGCTCTGGACCCGATCGCGACGCAGAAAATCGAGGAATTGATCTACGAGCTCAAGAACGAGTACACCATCGTGATCGTCACCCACAATATGCAGCAGGCGGCGCGCGTTTCGGACTT
>JBBSMO010000313.1:0-4029 GCA_038233155.1 Longimicrobiales bacterium | reverse complement strand
CGGCAATCCCGTACTTCGAGACGGCGCTTGGAGCGTATGACCGTGTCCTCACCACCCGAGGCGATTCGCTCGGGGCAGACGTGTACCGGCAGATCGTCGCGGTGAACGTAGCGCTCGGCCGCACCGACCAAGCGCTCAGCACCGCCGAACTGGCGACCCAGCGCTTTGGCGACGAAGCAGGCGTTTGGTCGACCTACGCCAACGTGCTCAACAAGGCCGACCGTTCCGCGGACGAAGCGCGTGCGTTGAACCGTGCGCTCGAACTCGACCCGCAACTTGAGAACGGCTACATCCGCCGTGCACTCGCGCATATGAAAGGCGGGAACCGCGAAGGCGCTCTTGCCGACTTCCGCCGCGCCGCAGATGGTGACAATCGGGATAACGTTGCGCGGGCGCTGTTGTCGATGGCCTCCGAACCGTTGCGGAACGAGCAGTGGGGCGAAGCTGAAAACCTGCTTTCCGCGTCGCGCGAATACGCGACTGGGGATACGAAGAGCCAGGTCAACTTCTTCCTCGGCTATCTCAAGCTGAAGCAGGCGGACGGGATTGCCCGCGGCAACACGGAAGGCAGCGCAGGGCCAGCGCGCCGAGCCCTCGGGCTGCTTCGCGAGGCGGCAACGTTCCTTCAGGCGTCGAATCATGCCAGCGCGAGCAGCACTCTCGTTCAAACCCAGCAGTACATTGCGAACCAGGAAGCCATCGTGAAGGCGGCGGGGTGACCTGCAGGTAACGCAGACTGCACCTCTTGGAAGTGGCGGATTGCAACCGCCCGGCGGGCTTGTCAGCCTGCCGGGCGGTTTCTGCGTTCTCCCGTAGCGATCCCGGCGCCCCGGCCCTGCCGGTGGCCGGGCCGCACGAGCAGCAGGCGTTGAGGGTTGATCTGGTATTCGAAGGAGCTGGCCGCGATCGGCTCGCCGTCCGCGTTGACGCTCAGCTCGACCTCCGAGTTGACCGTGAGCGCTCTGACCTGCTCGTAAATGACCGCGGGGTGACCCAGATGCCGGCCGTTTCGCAGGTCCGGAAGGAGCGCCAAGAACTCGACACGCGGCACCTCCTTGACGATGCAGATGTCCAACAGGCCATCACACATATCCGCACGCGGCGTGAGCAGATTGCCGCCGCCGGTGCGCCGTGCGTTCCCCACTGCGAACAACAGGAAAGGTCCGTCGTAGAGCAACTTGTCCGCGAAGAATCGGGCACTCGACGCCTCGAGGGTCGCAAACTTTTTGACGCCCGTGATCAGGTAGGCCAGCGGCCCGAGTGCGCGCTTCACCTCCGCGGGGGTTTCCTCCGTCGCCTCGGCCCCGAACCCGCCGGTAGACACATTCAGAAAACACCGCCCGTTCACTTTCGCCACGTCCGCGGCGATGGCGGCGCCGTTCAACGCGGCGAACAAGGCTTCGGCGGGGTCCCTGGGTATTCCGAGTGACGCCGCTAGGTCGTTAGCGGTCCCGAGCGGTACAATTCCGAGGCGGGGCGGGAGGTGGCCGCCGCGCCCGGTCCCTTCCTGATGCACTTGGTGCTCGTCCAGACCGTTGGCAATTTCGTTGACCGTGCCATCTCCCCCGGCTGCTATGATCAACTCCGCTCTATTGACCGCCGCCTGCCGCGCGAATCGCTGTGCATCTCCCCCCTCGAACGTCAGGTGTGCTTCGACTTCGTGCCCGTTCTCGCGAAGGCGCTTCGCCTCCTGGCGCAACACTCCCAGGGCTTCGACATCTGCGGTGTTGATGATGAACGCGATTCTCACGGTCCCGGCTTGAACGGTGCGAAAGATGAGGCCCGGCATCTTATAGTTGCAAGATTGCGACCCGCTACCCTCAGCAGAGCGCGTCCCGACTTGACGTACAAACTGGGTTGGTTAGCTTTGCCGTTGTGCATTGCCGCGCCTATGGTGAAGCGTTGCTGCCTCTCTCTGACAAGGGCAGCCGCTGGCCGTATTGTGTGGTGGCAACGCCCTTCCCCAAAGCTCCGTTGTTGGTGTTCCTCTCTGTCCTTTTATCGGCTGGCCCGGCGAAGTGCGCTCGCGGGCGGTACCTTCCAGGATGACGACCTTTTTTCACCGCCCGGTGATGACCGGCGAGGTGCTGCGCCTGCTCGAGCCGCGTGCCGGCGGCACCTACCTGGACGGCACCCTAGGCGGGGGCGGCCACTCGGCGGCGATCTTGGGCGCGGCCGCGGGTGTACGCCTGATCGGCTTCGACAGAGACCCAGCGGCCTTGCGCCATGCCGTTCAACGGCTTGCGCCTTTCGACGGCCGCTTCCTCTGCTTTCGCGCCAACTTTGCCGACGCAGCTTCCGCCGCAGACCTCGCTCCCCGAAGCGTGCAAGGCATTTTGCTGGACCTGGGCATTTCTTCGCATCAGATAGACGAGCCTGCCCGCGGCTTCACTTTTCGGGTCGGCGCGCCGCTCGACATGAGAATGTCACAGGATGGCGGCCCGCCTGGCGGCGCCGCTACGCTGCTCGCTTCGGCGAGCGAAGAGGAGCTGGCCGATGTCTTCTTCCACTTCGGCGAGATCCGGCGCGCCCGCCAACTCGCCAGAACGGTGGTGGAGATGCGGGGTGTGGCGCCGCTTGAACGCAGCGAGCATTTCGTTAGCGCCATCGAGCAGACTTTTGGCTGTCATACCGATAACCAGCTCAAGGCGCAGGCTTTCCAGGCGCTTCGCATAGCCGTCAACGGGGAACTGGAATCGCTGCGGGGTGCGCTTCCTGACTTGCGGGACCTGTTAGCTGGCGGGGGCGTGCTCGCCGTGATCTCGTATCACTCGCTCGAAGACCGCATTGTAAAGGACGCGTTCCGCGAGTGGAGCCGCTCGTGCATCTGCCCCCCGCGATTGCCGGAGTGCCGCTGCCGCGGCCGCGCGTTGGGAGCTACTCTGACGCGAAAACCGCTCCGGCCCTCGCAGGAGGAGGTCGCGGAGAACCCGCGCTCCCGCAGCGCGCTCCTCCGCGCGTGGCGGAGGGATTGAGGTGGCGCGCAAGACCCGGCGGTCAGGGGCCAGGTCAAATTCGGCCCGGCACCGCGCAGCGGTTGAAGTCGCCGCCTGGGTCGTTCTGCTGCTGGGCGCGCTGTTTCTGGTGGTGTGGCGCCAAACGCGCGCCATCGCCTTCGAGAACGAGTTGCGCGCGGTACGTACCGAGCGTGAACTGACGGAGGCCCGGCAGGTCGAGTTCGCTAGACAGATCCAGACGCTCTCGACCCGTGCGCGCATCAGCCGTGTCGCGGCGCGCGACCTCGGGATGCACGTGCCTTCGGAAGCCGAAATCGTTTTCCTCCCCATGCCGTTTTCTCCGCTCATCGGTAGCGGGCCGGGTGGCCGCTAAACGCCCGCCGGGCCGCAAAGCCGCCGCGCTTCCGGCACACGGGCGCCGGCGGGCACTGCTGCTCGGCTCATTGGTCGCCGCCGCGCTGATAATTGTAGGCCGTGCCTTCCAACTACAGGCCATCGAAGGAGATCGCTGGCGAGCGGCTGCCGAAGAGCAGCAGCAGGCCCGCGTTCCTTTGCCCGCCCGCCGCGGGGGCATCTACGACCGCAACGGCAACCCTCTCGCCCTGACCCACGAAACCTTTCAGGTAGCGGTTGCGCCGCGGGAGTTGCGCAATTCCGCCGCGGTGGCGAGGACGCTGTCCGAGGTGCTCGGCATCTCCCGCACCGCGGCGGAGCGAGTGACCAACCGCTCGCGCCGGTGGGTGCTCTCAGGCAGAGCGAGTGCCGCACAACACCGGCGGCTGGCGGGCATTCGCGGTCTGCACTTCGAGCGCCGTTTGGAACGGTACTACCCGCAGGGAGACATTGCCCGGGAAATTGTGGGCGTAGTCTCCGGAGACGACCGGCCGCTGGGGGGCATTGAGCAGCAGTTGGACGAGGTGCTGCGGGGCGAGCCTGGCTATTCCGTAGTTCGCCGGGACGCGCGTGGCCGGCAGGCACCGGCGCTCAACCTGCCGGTGGTGCAGCCCGCTGCCGGCAGCGATGTTTATCTTTCGATAGATCTTGACATGCAGGAGATCGCGGACGCCGCCCT
>JBBSMO010000312.1:0-4040 GCA_038233155.1 Longimicrobiales bacterium | reverse complement strand
GGCTACGATGCCGCGGCCCTCGGCAATCACGAGTTCGATTGGGGTATCGACACCCTGCGCGCCCGGATCGCAGAGAGCCGCTTCGCCTGGCTGGGAGCCAACATCTACCGGGAAAACACGCGTGAGCAGCCCGAGTGGGCGCGTTCCTGGGTGATGCTCGAGCGGGGTGGCGTACGCGTTGCCATCGTGGGTGCGGCGCTTTCGACGACCCCGCAGATCGTTCTCGCCGGCCGGTTGCAGGGCCTTGCTTTCGGCGCCGAGGCGCCAGGCATCGATGCGGCGGTGCGCGAGGCGCGCGCGGCGGGTGCAGACTTCGTAATCGTCACCATGCACGTAGGTGCAAGCTGCGCGGACGAGGGCAGCGAAGAGGCAGACCGCTCGGGCGGCTGCGAAGGCAAAATGATCGAGGTAGCCGAGGCGCTATCGGAGCGGGTCGACCTGATCGTCGGCGGCCACACGCACCGCCGCGTTCTGTCTTCCGCGGCGGGCATCCCGCTGACGGAGTCGCGCAGCTACGGCACCGCGTACGGCATCACCGATCTCGAGCAGACGGACAGCGGCACCATCGTGCTGCAACAGCAGGTACGTACTCCTTTCGGCGATGAAGTTCGTCCGGACAGTGCGGTCGCCGCGATTGTCGCGCGTTGGAACGAGTCGGTGCGGCCGGTGAGCGAGCGGATCGTCGCAACCTTCGCCGTTGCGATGCCGCGCTCCAGTGCCGGTGAATACCCGCTCGGCCAACTGCTGGCGGATGTGCAGCGCACCGCGACCGGCGCTCATGTGGGAATCGTGAACAATGGCGGCATCCGGCGCGGGCTTCCCGCGGGCGAGATTAGGTACGGAATGCTCTTCGAACTGCAGCCCTTCCAGAATGAGTTGGTCGCGGTGCGTGCCGACGGAAGCGTGCTGCGCCAGGTGTTGGAAGCCGCCTTAGGCAGTGCCGGCCGCCCCGGGCTGCAGATCTCCGGTCTCGCGGTCCGCTACGATCCCTCGGCGCCAGAGGGTCAACGGGTGCGGGAGATGCGCCTCTGGGACGGCCGCGAGATAGGGCCGGAAACCCCCGTCACCATCGGGACTTCCGAGTTCGTTGCCACTGGCGGGGACGGGTTCGAGATGCTGGATGCCGAAGACATGACGCGCACCGGCCTCGTAGATTTGGATGCCTTGGTGACCTACCTGGAAGCGCTGCCCCAGCCGGTGCAACTGCCGGAGCACCCGCAGCGGTGGGTCCCGGTGAAGAGTCGGTAGACGCTAGACGGCAGCCACGAGACGATAATCGATAGCCCCATAGTCACAAGTCAACAGTTGAAGAGTGAATAATCGGCGGTATTGGGCGGGGTCCGAGGTTCGGCAGAGCCGCGCGGCACCAGTCCGCGAAGGCGGACTTCGTGTAGTTCAGCCGCGACTTCAGTCGTTGGGCTGGCTTTGGTGTACCAGCGGACCATGAACGCGCGTGCACTGCTATTGATCGCCTGCATGGCTCTGCTTGCGGCCGCCGCCGGACTGGCGGGTGCCGGCCTGCCGGGCAGTGGCGCGCTCACCGGCAGGGTAGCAGCCGCGCCTGCGCCCGTTCGTCTCGCCGCCGCCCGCGCACAGCCGTCTGATAGCATCCTTCTCGACGCCGCGGCGGAGCGTGCAGCGGAGCTCGGCAACCTGCGCGGGATGATCGTTTCCCAGAGCGGGGAGGTCATTGCGGAGCACTACTTCCGCGGGGGCGGCGGCAACCGGCGTGTCAACATCAAGTCGGCTTCCAAGAGTGTATTGGCAACACTGGTAGGGATCGCTATCGAGCGTGGTGATATCGAGGGGCCGGACCAGCCCATCTCGGACTTCTTCCCGCAACTCCTCGATGACGCAGACCCCCGCAAGGGCGCCATCACCGTTGGTGACCTGCTCAGCATGCGGGCGGGGCTCGAATCCACCTCGTTCGGCAACTACGGACGCTGGGTGAGTAGCGGCAACTGGGTTCGGTTCGCCCTTGCCCGCCCGATCATCGCCGAACCGGGCGGGCGGATGGTTTACAGCACCGGGAGCAGCCATCTCCTCTCGGCCATTCTGACGCAGTCAACGGGGCAGAGCACCTTCGCCTTTGCACGCGACCAGCTCGCGGAGCCGCTCGGCATCGCACTGCGGCCGTGGCAACGCGACCCGCAGGGCATCTTCTTTGGTGGCAACGACATGTACCTGTCCCCGCGGGAGATGCTGCGCTTCGGGGAGATGTACCTGGCGGGCGGGGAATGGCGCGGGCAGCAAATCGTTCCGCGCGAGTGGATCCGCACCTCGCTGATCCCCCGCACGAGTTCGAACTACAGCGGTCATTCGTACGGCTACGGGTGGTGGCTCAAGGAATCTGCCGGCTACCCGGTCCATTTCGCCTGGGGATACGGCGGGCAGTTCGTTTTCGTGGTCCCCAGCCTCGAGCTGGTCGCGGTCTTCGTTTCTACATCGAAAGGCCCGCGCGAACGCGGGCACCTGGATGCGATCCACCAGCTCTTCGATACCCTGATTGTGCCTGCCGCCGAACAGGCTTCGGCTTCGCCCAGCCGCCGGGTTTCGGCTTCGCAGCGGCGCTTCGGCTTCGCTCAGCCAGCGGGTAGGTGGCCCTTCCCCGCGCCGGCACGAGCGAATAGCTTGATCCAGCGTTACGATCAACCCCTCTCTACCCCGGAGATATAGATGGACCGAACCCGTATGATCGTGCTGGGCATCGCCGCGCTGGCTCTGGTTTTCGCACTTGGCTTCTTTCCGCAGTGGTCGCGCGCCGGCAGCCTGGAAGCGGAGCTCGAGCAGGCGCGGCACGAACTGACCATGGCCCGTCTCGAGGGACGGCTCGGTGCAGCCCTCGCCGAATCGCAGCGCAGCAACTATGAGCGCGCGCGGCAGCTCATGGCCGGCTTCTACCCGGATCTGCAGGACAACATGGCGGCAGTCGGGGATGCCGAGGACCGGCGCGCTTTGCAAGCCATCCTCGACCAGCGGGACGAGGTGATCACCCTGCTTTCCCGCGCCGAACCCGAATCTACCCAGCGCCTGATGCTGCTCTACACGCAGTACTTTGAGGCGATCGACCCGGCGGCTGGTACCGCGTCGGCGGTAACCCCCTCGCCGGGAGGCTGAGCAGCCGCACCCGCACTCCACTCCTCCACCGGCCCATGCCCTGCCTGCTGCTCGTCGCCGCGCTCGCCGTCCCGCGGCTGCTGATCGCCGGGCTATGGTTCCTCTCCGACTGGTTCAGCGGCATGTTCCCGTCGCTGGTCTGGCCGCTCCTCGGCTTCGTCTTCCTGCCTACCAGCTTGCTCTGGTATTCGGGGGTGCAGTACTGGTTCGGCGGCGAGTGGAGCCTCTGGCCCGTCGTGGGAACGGTGGTCGCTCTGTTGATCGACACCTCGCCCGCCAAAGGCCGCCGGAAAGGCTGAGGCGTTAGGCCCGCGGCGCTCTTTCGCTGCCGCCGCGGTGCAAGTGACAACCATCATTCCGGTTGGCGTTGCCACGTCTTTCATCGGTATCAACGCGGCATAAGCAACGTTGTATGTTGATGATGAACATGTAGCCGCCCCGATCCAGGGCAGTCCTTCCCGGGAGATCTCCCGCTCTGCCTTGCTGAGCCCAGCCGGTGCGAGCCGCACAGGCCGCCAACGGATCGCATACCGCCGGCGTGATCACTGAGGCGCGGCGTTCGCCGCGGCAACGGAAAAGGTACAGCGACGGGGCTTGTGGCATTGACCGCCGCGCTCCTGCTTCCCCCGCCGCGGAGCGTCGCGTTGCGGCGGTACGGCGGAACGATTCGGGGGCCGGAACGAGCGGCAGATCCCTTCAGCTAACTCTTGGGAGATCCTTCGCTGCGCTCAGGATGACAAGACCGGAAATTGCCCAGGGGGAGAGAACGGAACGTGCTCCGGATGACTGACGGAAAAGTGCTCCGGATGACAGATCTGAAATGGCCCAGCGCGTCCCCATAGGTGGAGGATAGTCCGTGCTTCCGTCCGGCAGGACGGGCAGTGCCGTGCCGGGGGTTTCATACCCCCGGCACAGGGGGCGGG
>JBBSMO010000311.1:0-4042 GCA_038233155.1 Longimicrobiales bacterium | reverse complement strand
TCCCCGCCGCGGTGCGCACCTGCTGCATCGGCCAGAACTGGAAGAACGTACCGTTGTCGCCCGCCGGCTCGAGCCCCGCCTCGCGCGCCCGATCCGCCGTCCACGCGGCGGCGCGCAGCTCATCGATCGTGCCGGCCTCGCGGCCGCGGAACGCATCGCCCGCGAGCGCGAACAGGTCGCGGCGGAGGTCGTCCTGGCGGATCGCGTCCGCGCCCGGAGGCGATGCGGGAGACGGTGCGGAGCCGACGCGCGGTGCGCAGGCGGCAAGCAGCAGGGCAAGAAACAGGGAGCGGCGCATGGGCGTTCGGTCTAGAGTGCGGGAAAAGCGAATCCCCTCACAATGCAGCTTCTGCTCTGCCCGGCGCAAGCGCTGGCACGGCGAATGCCGATCGGAGACGCACCCTCGCGACGCAGCGCCGCAGCGGCGCCGACGCTTAGCGGGAGCCGTCTCGCGGCGGATCCTCGTACAGTTTGTCCAGCTCCATGGCGGCGAGGTCGGCGAGAAAGCCGCCGACGCGTTCGGTCACCGCCCGGAAGAAGCGTTCTCCCTTTTCGTCCGTGGCGGCGGCGGGATCGCCCACTCCCGTGTCGTCCGTGACCCGGCTCCACTCCCGCTGCGCCCACACCCCCCCCACCCGCAGTCCCGGCAGCGCCCAACGGCGTGCCGCACCCCGCCCCGCCTCCGCGAGGGGAAGTACCAGCTCCGGAGCGAGGTGCATCATCACACTGGTTTCCAGCTCTCCCGCGTGGTCTCCGGGGTCGGCAAAGAACGCACGCGGATCGACCGCCTTGTACCAGTTCAGGACACAGACGAACACCGGGTGACGAGGGGCCAGCTCGCGGATCATCTGCCGGAAGTCGTTCCCGCCGTGTCCGTTCAGGATCACCAGCTTCCGAATCCCCTGCCGGGCGAGGGAGTCCACCACGTCACCCAGCACCGCGGCCTGTGTGCTGGGATTCATGTTGATGCAGAGGGGGATGGCGATCTGGCCGGTATTCACCCCGAACGGCACCGCGGGGAGCACCACGACCCGTGCCCCGGCTTCCCAAGCGAGGCGGGCCGCCTCCGCCGCGACGCGCTCGGACTCGATCACGTCCGTCCCGTACGGGAGATGATAGTTATGGGCTTCGGTGGCTCCCCAGGGGAGCACCGCGACCCGATACGGCACCTCGCGAACCGTTTTCCACTGCGCTTCAGCAAGAATGTAGGGGCGTACCGACATCGGCAGGAGCGTTCGGGAAAACGGCAGAGTGCGATATTCTTTTTACGTGCATTCGCTTTCGTGGGCAGAGATGGACCCTCGCGTGCGCCCCGGCTACCGGGTCGCGCGCTCGGCCAGGCCCCGGAGCGCATCGGACATGCGCCGCAGCGTCTCGTCCTGCCCCGTGATCTCGTGCCGCCGGGCCAGATAGGCCGGGTCGTTGTACACGTGCCCCTCCCTGTCCTGCCGTACCAGCATCTTCTGCGGCAGGTCGATGGCGACGGTCCGCTCGGCCTGCATCAACGGGGTACCGAGCTGCGGGTTTCCGAAAACGATCAGCCGTGTGGGCGGAAGCTCCAGCCCCGCCGCGCGTTGGCCGCATGGTCCACCGTTTCCACCACCAGCAGGTCGTCGTTGCCCTTGATGGAGCCGCGGAGGCGGTTGAAGGTATCGTCGAAGCTGCGCTCGCTCCGCAGCGTCACCAGCCCGTTCACCTCCGGGAGCGGCGTCGCTGGGACATGGGAAGGCTTGGTTGCGGGAGTGGGGAGGAACGGCGGTCGGCAGACATGGATGCAACGCCCGTTCCGACGGGGAACAGAACGCGGCGACGAGGCAACCGAGCACTCCTGCGAGATGCGCCGAGCTCTCTTGCAAGCGAACGAGATCACGAAGTATCTTGCACGCCATGCCGACATCATCTGCGCGTCGCCGCTATCAGAATCCGCCGCTGCTGGAAGCGGTGCTCGAATTTCAGTTCGTTCCCGGCACCGAGTGGGACTCGCTCTTTCTCGGCAAGATCCACGACCGGCTTCCGAATTTCCCCATTTCCGATACGGTTCGCCATGCCTCGGTCGTACTCGACGATTCGCAAATCGGGATTCGCCACACCCCCGATCTCAAGCGATTCTGGCGAGCGGATCGGGGGATTGCCGTAACGGTCGGTCCGGAGCTGCTCGGCGTCAGCACGCTCCCCGCCAACATGGAAGAAGGCCACCGCTGGGAAATTCTCCGGGATGTGGCATACACGGTGCTGGACGAGTACCAGACAGTTGCTCGTCCGGGAATGATCCGGCAGGTGGGGTTGCGTTACATCAACGGCATCCCTGTTGACCCGGCCGATTTCCGCCTGGGTGATCTGCTGACGGAAACGTCGGGGGTCGTGCCGCAGATACTGCTGGACGAGCGCAATCCGTTCTCCGCTCGCCTGGAGCGCATGACCCTGTATACCGAAACTCATCAGCGTCGGGAAGTGATCACCCTTGCGGCGCAGCCGGTACCGCCCCAGGGCGGCCGCATTCTGCTGGACGTGGATCAGGTCACGGTCTGGCCCGATGGCGTGGAACCTGCTTCCACGCGAACCGTACTGGAAGACATGCACGACGCTGTCCATGAGGTCTTCAACCGAGTCATCCGGCCGGAAGTGCTCCAGCGCTTCGGCCCCGAAAAATCATCCGGCCACTGAGCCGAAGGCGAAGAACTCTTACTGAGCCGAAGGCGAAGAACTTTCGACAGGAGTCCAGTGATGCCTCTTGCTCTTGCTCCATGGGCGTCGGAACTCGACCTTTTGCGGGACGCGCGCACTGCGTCGCACGCACCGGCCTTCGCGAACAGCCAGGTTTCGGAACTGCTGGTGGTGGGTCAGACGCGGACGGTGTTCTTCAGCGGGCAGCCGCCGGTGGTGGGTGGCTCTCAGCACCGTGCCGTCGAGTGGTTCATGGATGCACTAGGGGGTGAGATCCGACCCGATGCCGAAGCAGAGCGCGCCTTCGCCGCCGCGCGGGCACGGCGGACCCGGCCGGCCACGGGCGTCCGCCGTCGGTCGGGTCCGCCCCGCGGCGGTTCGCTATAACGAGCCGCCAGATCAGATCGGATGGATCCCATTGAGGACATTCTCCGCTTTTCCCGGCCACTCACCGAACCGGTCTTCAAGGAAGAGGTCAAACGGCTACGGGATCAATTCCGCGATCCGAACTGGCTGTTCGAATTGGTTCCCACCGACCAACAGGACCCCTGGCAAGGGGATGTGCTTCCGTTCGCCGAGCTTCCGTTTGTCAGCGCGGATGGGCAGGTGGAGATCAACGAAGGGCCAGCAATGGTGCTGTCCACGACCTGCGACGCGATTCCGGGCCAGGATCCCTCCGCGGTTTTGGCCCCGGTGTACACCGTTGCGGAACTGTTGTGGGATGTTTCGGAAGAGAGCAGGCCCAGCAGGTTGGATGCGCTCCGGTCGAACCGGTACGCTCGGTACCTGTATCTTCCTGAAACGGGAGTTGTTTCCGAGACGTGCGTTGATTTCTCACAATCCGCGGCGGTCTCGACCACTTACCTCGCGCGGCTTTGCGAAGCAGCGAATCCGGAGCAACGGCTCCGTTTTTCCCGCCTCGGCTGGTATTTTTTCAGCTACAAGCTCGGCTATTATTACGCGCGAGTGGAGGATGAGCGGGAGGTGCCGCGTGGCCCCTACTCGCTGACTCGGTAAACGCGCTCCGTAGAGCAACCAACTCGCCGCATACTACGATCTTTCCCACGCCGCCCCCTTCAGCCCCCGCGTATGCATCGTCCAGCGCGGGCTCCAGCAGCAGGATCGCGGTGATGCGGCGGGGGCGCTGCCTTGACGTGAAATGGCAGGAGTGCACTGGCTATACACCTCACAGCGCCCGCATCACCGCAGTGGCGGGAGGGATTGCGACCCCGGCCGGATCCGGCTTGGTCTGAGGCAGCACCCGCCAGGTCACGGACGTACCCGCTTGCCGCGGCTCCGGGGGCTCGAGACCGTCCTCGAGGAGCGATTCCACATAGAGACTCATTGCTTCCCGAAGATTCGCGAGTGCCTCTTCCGG
>JBBSMO010000310.1:0-4042 GCA_038233155.1 Longimicrobiales bacterium | reverse complement strand
TCTACACCCACCCGATCGGCGGTGGGTCGTGCAAGAGACTCGCGATGAACCGGCGCCAGTTTGGACCTGGCGGCGTGTCCGGCGTGGCTCGGACCCGCCCCACGCCGTGAGTCCATCGCGAATCTCCGGATCTGAAGCGATCAACTCGTTAACCACAAACGAAACGGTGTAGATAGTTAAACTGCTAGCGCTGTATCCTTTCTGATACCCAAGCTACGGCGCGGGCCGCCTCCTGTCAACCCCTTGGCCCAGGATTGCCAGAAGGTTCGTCTCCGTGTACCATTGTACAATTGCTATCCTCTCCGCGGGTTGCTGCCATGGAACTGGTTGTCGACACCTCCGTGATTGTTGCCGTGGTCGGCAACGAAGCCGAAAAGGAGGCGGTGGTCCGCGCGACCGCGGGGATGGAACTCGTAGCACCGGCATCTACCCATTGGGAGATCGGCAACGCATTCTCAGCGATGCTGAAGCGCGACCAAATCACGCTCGCGCAGGCACGGCAGGCGCTGGCGGTGTACCACCAGATCCCGATTCGGCTGCTGGATGTGTCGCTGGAGCGGAGCCTCGAGATTTCCGCCGAACACGGCATCTACGCGTACGACGCCTACCTGATCTCATGCGCCGAGCGGCAGCGGTGTCCGTTGCTTTCTCTCGACCGGGGCCTTGTTCATGCCGCCCGGCAGGCGGGGATATCCTTGCTGGAGATCGACGAATGAAAGTGTACACGTATTCCGAGGCGCGGCAAAAGCTTGCGGCGGTGCTCGAGCAGGCCCGAACGGAGGGCGAGGTTCGCATCCGGCGCAACGATGGGCAGTGCTTCGTGCTCCGCCCCATGGCAGCCGCCGGGTCACCGCTGGCTGTCGAGGGGGTAGATCTCGGGTTGACTCGTGACGAGATCGTCGCCGCAGTGCATGAAGGCCGGCGGGATATGCCTCCTCGATAGGGGGGCGGGAGATAGTGTCAGCAACTCGTTCGATCCTCTATCAGAAACCGGCTGCGCAGACCCTCGGTCATCGGATCGGGATGCGGTTCACGAAGGTCGTATGAACGCCTTCCCTGTTCCGCCTGGCCGGTTCTGGGCCAAGCTCCACCCGCGGGATGACCCGCACGAGTGGCACCCGCTCATCGGGCATTCGGCGGATGTTGCGGCGGTGCTCGAGCGGCTGCTGCAAACCGATTCCGTACTCGCCCACCGGCTGGCCGCGGCCTTCGGGGAGCAGGAGCTGAGGTCCATGCATCGCTCTCGGCTCATCTTTCTTGCCGCCCTGCACGATCTGGGGAAGACCAGCCACGGCTTTCAGACCAAGGGCTATCCCAAGGGCAAGCGCGGGGGCTGGACTCAGCGAGGGCATGTCAAGGTGCTCTTGGAATCGATGGAAGTACCGGCTCTGCAACAGCTTGTCGTGACAGAGGTACTGCCGCGGATCGGGCGGGACATGCAGACGGCCGGTGTGCTCTTCGGCAGCACCGTCGCACACCATGGGCGGCCGTGGCCGATGGACCAACAGCAGCCTGCCGCGCAACGCCAGAAGTTGTGGCTCCCCGGCGGCTCTGGTCGGGATCCGTTGGCGGAGATGCGGCGGTTGATCGAACACGCGCGCCGCTGGAGCGGCGTGGACGATCTGCCTGGCGATGGCTTCACCGCCGTGACACCGGAGTTCACTCACCTGTTCGCCGGTGCGCTGACGCTGGCGGACTGGATCGGGTCCACGCGTTCCGGCTTTGACTTCGCCGAATGGGCAGATACGGACCCGGATCGCTACTGGACGGTCGCGCAGGAACGTGCCGCCCGCGCCTGCGCGCGCATCGGTGTCGTCCCCGACACTCGGCCCGTATCGGTTCACCTGACGGGTTTGCGCCTGCTGGAAACGCTCTTCGCCGATGTCTTTGGCGGGGCAGACGACGGACGCTCCGACCTGCAGCGCAACATGCCGACGCCCCTGCAAGCGCGCGTCGCTGACATGGAGCTACCTCCACCCGGCACCCGGCTGCTGATCGAGTCGGAGACCGGCAGCGGCAAGACCGAAGCCGCCCTCGCGCTGTATGCGCGTCTGCGCGCGTCCGGGAATGTCGGCGGTCTGATGTTCGCGCTGCCGACGCGCGCCACTGCAAGCGCAATGTACGAGCGGGTGCAGCGTGCGCTGCAGGGAATGTACACCGGCGGGCATGGACCGACGGTCGCGCTCGCGGTCGGCGGGCGGCAGCCGCAGATGCACAGCGACGAGGAGCTGATCAAGGAGCCCTCAGATACCTACCCGGACGAATCAGACCGCGAGCTGGCGCGCTGGGCATCCTCCGGCGCCAAGAAGTTCCTCGCGGCGGAGATCGTGGTCGGCACCATCGATCAGGTGCTGCTCGGTGGGCTGCCGGTCAAGCACGCGCACCTGCGGTTGGCCGCGCTCTCGCGCCATCTGCTAGTGGTGGACGAGCTGCACTCCTTCGACCGCTACATGACCACGGTGCTCGGCCGGGTGCTCGAGCTGTTCACGGGTGCGGGGGGCACGGCGCTGTTCATGTCCGCCACGCTGTCGCACGAGGCGCGGCGCGAATACGGCGGCGGGGCGGCCCTGGAGCTCGACGCGGCCGAGAAGCTGCCATATCCGGCTCTCTCCACCCACGTTTTCGGCAGCCACGGGTGGACCGACCAGAGCTTTGAGTCTGCTTCCGCGCCGAAAACAGTTCGGTGGCGGGCGATCGTTGCGGATCAGGTCGTGGCCGAAGCCGTCGCCCTGGCACAGGCGGGCGCGCGCGTGCTGCTGCTACGGAATACTGTGCGCGCCGCGCGCGAAACGTCACACGCGATACGCGAGGCAGGACAGGAAGCGCTGCTCTGGCAGACCGCGGGGACAGAAGGGGCGATGCACACCCCCGCCTATCATTCGCGCTACACGGTGCCGGACCGGCTGATACTGGACGAACGCATCCGCAAGCGGTTCGGCAAAGACGCTGCCGCGGAGCCGGGCAGGGTGATCCTAGTTAGTACGCAGGTAGCCGAGCAGTCGCTGGACGTAGACTTCGACGTGCTCATCACCGACCTTTGCCCCATTGACGTGCTGCTGCAGCGCATCGGTAGGGTCCACCGCCACCGTGAGCGGGACGAGCACCGCCCACCGGGTTATCGCGAAACCGCCGAGGTGCGGGTGATTGCCCCCGTGGGTGGGTTCGGGGAGCACTTGGGCGCCCGCAGCGTCGCCGTCGGCTGGGGCGAGGATCGCCCATACCCGAACTACGCGGACGGCGAGCTAACCCTGCGTGTACTCCGGGATCGGCCCACGATACAGATTCCTCGCGACAACCGCGAGTTAGTCGAAGCAGTCTATCACCTCGGCGCGCGCGACGAGCTGTGGGAAGAGGCAGCGTGGGAAGAATACCGGATCAAGCCCGAGGGCGTGGAACTCGGCCAGCGCAGCCATGCTAATTCTGCCGCGCTGGACTTCACCCACACCTATCCGGCGTGTGCTCAGCAATTTACCAGCGCTGCGGAAAGGGGAGCACGTACCCGCCTGGGCGATGAAACGGTGCGCGTGAAACTACCGGAGCCGGTGCGGTGTCTATACGCCGAACCGACCGAGCCGGTGCAACAGGTGGATCTGCCGGTGTGGGCACTGCCCAAAGACGAGCAGGGAATGCCGATCTTCGAAGGCGCGGTGTGGACTGCCGGCCCGGACGAAGCTGCCCGGTTCCAGCTGGAAAACTACACGTACTGGTACGATGCCAATGGATGGGCCTGGAACCGGAGCTAACCGCGCCAACAGTCTCCGTCTCCGGACGCCGCATCGTCTCGCAGGTCAGCCTCCCCGCCCCATCGCCAATCCTGCGTCAGCCGCTCCCTCTCATCCGCACGGCGTCGCCGTCACCGATCCGCTAATCGCCGGCCCGAACCATGTCAACCCGCGGATGGCGGCATTGAGCGTGCCGATCCGCCATCCGTCGCCGCTCCGCTTCAGCATCAGGAGGTGCGGGGGATACCGAGTGTAGAAGAGGTGCTCGGGCCCGCTCATCTTAGAGGGGGATCAGCTCTCTCCGGACGGCGAACCGCAGC
>JBBSMO010000309.1:0-4057 GCA_038233155.1 Longimicrobiales bacterium | reverse complement strand
GGGAGAATGGCCGTCGCGAGTCGCCGGACGGAGATTCTTCGCAAGCTCAGAATGACAGCCTTGGGCTCCCCGCACAGACGCCCCGGCGGGGCGTCTCCTGCTGTCCTCTCGGACGCCCGGGGAGGTTGTCCTCCAGACCGCGGAGGCGGCCCTCCCGCAGAGGCCGTCCCCGGCCCGGCGGCTGCGGCTGACGGCTCGGACCTACAGAGGAGATCCCGGGCGCCTCACCCCCCTATCCCCCCGCCCCTTTCCCCCACAAGGGGGGCAAGTGGAGCACTGCCGTCGGGGGCCGCCAGACGGAGATTCTTCGCAAGCTCAGAATGACAGCTTGGGGCTCCCCCGCCGCACTCCCGTAAAGACGCCCCGCCGGGGCGTCTCCCGTCGTCGGCAGTACTCGCTACTCCGCAATCCGCAATCCGCAATCCGCAATCCGCAATCCGCAAACAATCGACCCAAACCCCAGCGCGCGCCCTCCCTGATACACCACGAACGCGGCGCCGTACGCCAGCGCCAGCATGTAGGCGAACTGGAACGCGGCCCATGCGAGCCCCTTGCGCCCCCCGCCCGTTTCGCGAATGACGATGGCGTTGGTGCTCATGCACATCATGGCGTAGACGTAGAACACCATCAGGCCGAGCGCGACGAGCGGAGTGTAGACGGGGCGGCCGGTGTCCGCGTGCCGCTCGGCGCGCAGTTGCTCGCGCAACGCACCGGAGGTTTCGTCCGCCTCGCCTACGCCGTAGATGGTACCCATGGTCGAGACGAACACCTCGCGGGCGGCGAAGGAGCTGACGATGCCGACGCCGATCTTCCAGTCGTAGCCGAGCGGCCGCACCAGCGGCTCGATGGCGTGGCCCATCTGCCCGAGCAGGCTCTGCGCGAGCTGCTGTTCCGTGGCAGCCTCCTCGGACAGCTGCGGCGCGGTCTCCGTCTTGGGGTAGGTGGCGAGCGCCCACAACACGATGGAGAGCGCTAAGATGATGGTGCCGGCCTTGCGCAGGAACATCCGCACGCGATGCCCTACCGAGAGCAGCAGGCCGCGGGGGCGAGGCAGCCGGTAGGGCGGCAGCTCCATGATCATCGGGCGGGCGGCGCCGCGCAGCAGCGTTTTCTTGAACACGGCGGCCATCAGCAGGGCGGTGACGGTCCCGAGCAGGTACATCAACAGAAGGGTGAGCCCCTGTAGGTTGAAGATGCCCGCAACGGCAATGGGGGGAATGAAGGTGCCGATTAGCAGGGTGTAGATGGGGATGCGCGCCGAACAGCTCATCAGCGGTAGCACCATGATGGTTGCGAGACGGTCGCGCGGGTTCTCGATGGTGCGGGTGGACATCACCCCCGGCACCGCGCAGGCGTAGCCGGAAAGCATGGGGATGAAGGAGCGGCCGTGCAGCCCTACGCCGCGCATGAAGCGGTCCATGATAAAGGCCGCCCGTGCCATGTAGCCGGTGTCCTCCAGGAAGCCGATGAAGAGGAAGAGGATGGTGATTTGCGGGAGGAAAACGATCACCGCGCCCACGCCGGCAATGATGCCGTCCACCAGCAGACCGCGCAGAACACCCGGCGGCAACAGCGACCCGACCAAACCGCCTAAGCCGCCGACAAGCCCCTCGACCAGCCCCATCAGCGGCTCGGCCCAGGTGAAGATGGACTGAAAGACCATCGCCATCAAGAGCAGAAAAATGATCGGCCCCCAGAAGCGGTGCAGCACAATCGCATCGATGCGGTCCGTAACCGTGCGGCCGCCTTGGCGGATGCGGCGCGTGGTGCGCCCGACAACCCCCGCGATCCAGTCGTAGCGTACCTCCGCCTCGAGACTGCGCGGGAACAGATCCGCGGCTTCCAGCTCCTGCTTGGCCGCGGCGATCGCATCTTCCAGCCCCGCAACCGGTTCCAGGTGCCGCTCCGGCTTCTCGACCGCGACCAGGCGCAGCGCCTCCATGCGCGCCGCGGTGGGCACTATCCCTACTCCCTCGAGCAGCGCCGCGACCGGTTCGAGTGCCCTCGTCGCCGTGGCGGTCAGCTCGAACTGGCGGGAAGGCAACGGCAGATCACCCGCGCTGTCTATCGCCCGCTTCAGTACGTCCATCCCCTGCCCGCGCGTCGCGACAGTGGGAACTACGGGAGCGCCAAGTTCGAGCGTCAGTTCGACGGCGTCGATCGCGAGGCCGGCAGCCTCCGCCGCGTCGATCTGGTTGAGCGCAATCACGGCTGGCAGGCCCAGCTCGAGCACCTGCGTGGCTAGAAAGAGGTTGCGCTCGAGATTTTGCGCGTCAATCACTATGACTACGACATCGGGGCGCGGCACGCCCAGCGCGCGGCCGAGCAGTACCTCGAGCGCGATCTCCTCGTCTGGCGAGTTGGCGGAGAGGCTGTAGGTGCCCGGCAGATCGAGAACGGTGGCAGCACGCCCGCCGGGCGTGCGGTACCGGCCCTCGACCCGTTCAACCGTGACGCCCGCGAAGTTGCCGACGCGCTGGCGCATCCCCGTCAATGCATTGAACAGCGTGCTCTTGCCGGTGTTCGGATTGCCGATGAGCGCCACCCGCAGCGCCGGCGGCTCGGAGGCACGAGAGGCGCCCCCCTTCGCGACAGCGGCGGAGGGCGCCTCTTGCGTTCCCGATAGTCCGGCCGCCGCGGGGCTCATGCCTCGAGGGTGATGTGCTCGGCTTCCGCCCGCCGCAGCGTGAGCATGAAGCCGCGCAGCCGCACCTCGAGCGGGTCACCGAGGGGGGCACGGCGGATCACCTCGACGCGCGTGCCGCGGACCATCCCCATGTCCATCAACCGGCGCACCGCCGCTGCATCACCAGCGATCCCGGCGACGCGGCCGGATTCGCCGGCCTGCAGCTCCGAAAGCGGCCGGTTCATGCGATCAGGCCGCTGGAAGGTGGCCGAACACCCGTCGGCATTTTCAAGGGACGGCTACGCCGGGAGCGGGCGGACCGTGATCGCGGAGGCGAGGGCCCCGGCAAGGGCGAGGCGGGAGCCGCACACATCCAGCAGCAGACCGTCCTGCATGTCCACAATCGTGACGCAGGCACCCTCGAAGAGACCTAAGTTGCGGAGCCGGCAGGCCTCGGCCGAATCACACTCCATGCGCAGCACCGCCGCGCGCGAGCCGCGCGCGCAGGCAGCAAGCGGGCAGGTAGCGCACCGCGCATCTATGATGTCCACCGGTCGGTTCCGGCGGAAGAGCCGCTTCCACATGGCCTAAGCAAGTTCAGTAGCGGATGAGAATCGATATCATCCGACCACCAAGGTAGACGAAGCGCGCCCGCCGCGCAAGCCGTGCTTGACCCTGTGCCGCGCAAGCCGCTACAGTTCTCCCGCCGAACCCCGCTCCCCCTCGCTCCAAAGCCGGATGGCACAAACCCCGATGATTCTCTCGGCCACCCGGGTGGCCGAGTTCTTCCGCTTCGGCTGCGAGCGCCAGCTCCGCTTCGATCTGGTGCCGCCTGAGGCGAGGGCTGGCGAAATCCCGCAGCCGGGAGCTGGGTGGGAAGGAGCGGGTGACGGCGGCCCTGCTCCAGGTGCTGAGCTGCTGTGGCGGCAAGGGCGCGAATGGGAGCAGCGCCGGCTCCATCAGATCATACGCCGGGTAGGCGCCGGCCGCGTAGCGAGCCAAGGCTGGGGAGAGGGAGGAGAGCCGCTCAGGCTCGCGCCCGGCGTGGTAGCGGAGTGCTTGCGCGAGCCGCGGAACACCGCGGTCCTGATCCAACCAGAGCTGGTGCTGCCAGACCCCGCTGCCTTCCTTTCCCGCTGGGGGCTCGCCGGCAGCGTGGCTCTCGCGCCGGCGGTGCCGGACGCGATCCGCATTCGGCGCGGCCGCGATGGCACCCGGCGCCTGCAGGTGATCGAGATCAAAGCCAGCCGCGGTGCGCGCGTCTCGCATCTCGCGCAACTCGCCTTTTATACCCTTGTACTCGAGGAACTCTGCCGCCAGCACGGCAGCCCTCTCCGCGTAGACCGCCAGCGGGGCTGGATCTGGACGCGCGGGGACCGCAAGCCCCGGCGCGTCCCGCTCGGCGCCTACCGCCATCATGTGATCGCTTTT
>JBBSMO010000308.1:0-4068 GCA_038233155.1 Longimicrobiales bacterium | reverse complement strand
GCGCGGCAAAATTCCGAGCGCTTTCGAACCCGAGGAGATCATCGTTGTGATGGGGTCCATCAGAACGCGCTCTTCGCCCGTTGCCAGGTCGCGCAGCCAAAGTGCCGTACGGGGGCCATACTCGTGCCCCCGATAGCTGATGGTTCCGTCCGGAATCGAGCGGGCAAAGGCGAGCCAACGGCCATCCGGCGAGACCTCCGGCGCCGCCGCGCCGCCGCTCGAGATCCGGCCCGCGGCGGCCCCGCGGCTTTCGCCCGCGGTGATATCGACAATATCGCCGGTCGCGAACTCGAAGCGGCGAAGCTGTACGTCGCCACTGACCGGGTCTTCGGCGGAGGCTGCCGCCTGGAAGTAGACGAACTTGCCGTCGGCGGAGACGGACGGCCACGCAGCACCCTCCACGTCATCACCGACAAGCTCGACACCGGTCCCGCCGTCGCGGTGGTACATCCAAATGCCGCTTTCACCTGGCTGGCCGGGCTGAGCGATTTTCTGACGGTTCACGACAAGGTAGCGCCCGTCGGGCGTCCAAGCCGGTTCGGCCACTCGGACGTTCAGATCGGTGAATACCGCGCGCGGCTCGGAACCGTCGGCATTCATGATCCAAAGGTTGTTCTGGCCCTTCCGGTCCGAAACGAAGGCGATCTCGTGCCCATCCGGGGAGAAAACCGGCTGAAAGTTCACGGCAACGCCACTCTCCTGCGTGAGCGACTGCGCAGGACCGCCCGCCGCCGCAACCCGGTAGATGTGGCCCGTGAGATCGAACGCGATCCACCGGCCATCCGGTGAAGGGCTGGCCGCCATCCAAGTCCCCTCATTCGTGGTGAATTCGATGGTGCGGGTGGTTCCGCGGGCCAGCGTCACATCCCAGGGCGATGCTGCCGCACTATCCTGACCGGCATCCGCGGGGTTAGGCGGCTCTTGCGCCTGCAACGAGCCAGTTCCGAGAACAGCGGCCAACAGAGCGGCGTAGGCAACACGGCGGCTCGTGAAGAAACCCGGCATATCAGCGAGTAGGAGCGGAGTCAAAAAGGGACAGCGACCATCGAACTGCTTCGCGGTGCGACGCAAAAGGCGCGGGCGACTGCCCGCGCCTTTTGCGCGCCTATCTCACGATATCCGAACCATCACGAGCAACACCGTCGCGGTCCGCGGCTACGGCGTATTCGGATTCGGCACATTCGGGTTGCCCTCGTACTCTTCCCGCGGGATCGGGAAGCACGTTGCCGACCCGTAGTCGCCCCACTGCGCGTTCGGGTGCTGACCCGACGGGAAGAAGTTGCCGACGTTCTGCCGTACGTACCGGCGCAGATCGCCGAGGCGGTAGCCGGACATGTACAGGTCGCGGCGGCGTTGCTCGCGCAACTCCGCCATCAGCGCTTCGCCAGAGAGCGACACTGGCGCCTGGTTGCCAACCGCCCGGCGCGCGTTCACGAAGTCGAGCGTAGATCCGGCAGGGCCGCTCCCGCTCGCCCCGGCTGCCTCGTAGTAGTTGTGCAGTGCACCAATGCCGGATGCGACCGCGATGTCCGTCCCCTGCTCAGGCAGCAGCAGGGCATCCTGCCCCTCGAGAAAGTCTTCGGTGCAGTCCGCCGCTGGTACCGACGCACACACCTCGGCGATCGTGTTTCCGGTATACCCGCTGAACAGCAGCGGCTGGAACGGTTTGTAGAGCTGCGTCAGGCCGTTGTGGCCGCGAGTCCACCGCGGCGTGAACTGAATCCGCGGGTCGGTCTGATCAAGAACGTTCTGAGTTCCGAACGGAGCGTAAATCGAAACAAAGCTCGGATGCACCCCCAGCGCGTGATTAGTACCATGGGTGCGAGCATAGAGCACGTTATATCCAGCCGGGTTCACATCAGAGTACTCGACCCACCAGCGGAAATCCAGCGGGACCTCGGCAGCATACTGCATCACCTGCGAGTCATTGCCCAAATTCAGGTGCGCCCGGGCCAGCCCAGCCCGCGCGAAGTTTGCCACGTCGGCGGCACCCGCCGCGTTCGCTACCGTCAAAGCCTGATCGAGGTTGTCCACTGCAAACTGGTAGAGCTGCTCGGGCTGGTAGATCTCCGCGCCCACGTCGATGGTTGCCTCGCACATCGCATCTCCCATGAGGATGTACGAGTAGCCGGCATAGGCGAGCGTTACCGCATAGCGGCGATCGGAGGTCGCGTTATCGATCAAGTTCGGCAGCCGCGCCGATACCGTGTCGGCGAACACGCGCGCCTCGCTGATCTCGTCGAACATTTCGTCGGCGGGCGTTTCGTTGTACAGCACCTCCCGCTGGTTGACCCGCGCATAGTCTTCCCAGTTGATGCCCGTCACCTGCTCATCGGTGAGCATGCTCCCGATCCAGATGAAGGTGCCGGAGAACGCGTCGGCGAACTGGCCGATGGCCGAGTTGACCAGTACCCCGACAAGCCGGGGGTCGTCGAGGTCCGTTTCCCGGATGCGCTCGGGGTTGTTCACATCCAGCAGACTGTCTACCGAGTCGCAGCCGCTGAGCGAAGCTATCGCGCAACCCGCCGCGAGCAGGGATGCTGCAAACCGTCGTTTTAGAAAGCGCATGGTGCCTCTATGAGTGTCATGTGTCGAAGGCAATAGGGTCTCGCGCATCATCATCAGAACGCCACCCGCGCCGAAAGCACGAGCCGCCGGATCATTGGGGTAGAACCGTAGTCGAGAGAGGTGAAGTTGTTGCTCGAATTGAACACCACTTCCGGGTCCTTCATGCGGACTTGGTCATCGTACTTGGTCCACATCCACAGATTTCTACCGGACAATGTGAGTGCCATCTCACCGGCCCCGATGCGGCTGGAGAAGTTGCTCGGAACGAGGAGGGTGGCGGAAAGCTCGCGCAGCTTGAGGAAGTCAGCCGGAGCGATGTGCGATTTGGTCTGGCGGCTCCGAGCCACCTTGACATCGATGGGGTCGGCGTCCGGGTTGTTGATTTCCCAGGTGTTCAGGTCGATCCGGTTGTTGATCGAGCAGATGGCACACCACTGGTAGTTGCCCGCCTTGTAGTCGAGGTTGCCGAACAACCGAACGACGTTGAACAGCGTCACGGTGTTGGTGAACGCGATCTCGCGCGTCGGCAGCATCGGCCCGACGTACTCGAATTCGTCGGAGACGGTCACGTTCCCGCTGGCGGTAAGCACCGGGTCGCCGTTGGCGTCGCGCACTACATCCTGCGCCCAAAGCCCGCCGAGCGGGTAGCCCTCGATGTGCTTCTGCACGTCTGCGAACGAACCGAAAATGATCTCATCGCGTGCACCGCCGAACGAAATGAGTTCGTTCTTCGTAACGGAGAGGGCGACGTTGCTATCCCACTGCACCTTCGGCAGCGCAACCGGGCTGCCGGTAAGCAGCAGCTCAACGCCCTGGTTGTTGATCTCGCCGATGTTCTCGAGGTGGGTCCCCTCGAAACCGGCGGAACGCGGGTCCGGAATCGCGATCAGCGCGTCCTTGGTAGTCTTGTTGTAGTAGGTCAGTTCGGTACCCAGACGGCCACCGAGAAAACCGGCGTCGAAGCCCAGTTCGAACTCCTGTCCGGTCTCCGCGCGCAAGTTCGGGTTGCCGTAGTCTGCAAAGCCGAGCTGGTTCACCGCGGCGTCGCCTACGATGGCGACATCAGGACCGAGGGTGCGGTCTGCGGAGAAGGGCTCCGGCGCATTGCCCGCGCGACCCCAGGCGGTGCGCAGCTTCAGGTCGTCTACCAGCGGGAAGTTGAAGAATGGCTCTTCGGAGATGACGTAAGAAAGCGATGCCTTCGGATAGGTGACGCGATCGAAGTTTTCGCCAAACGCCGAGTTGTCGTCGATACGCACCGCTACCGTACCGAAGAGGCGGTTCTTCCACGAAAGCTGCTCCTGCAAAAAGAAGCCGGCCGAGGTCTGCTCCTCGATGTCTTGGTCGGCACGTGTTACCGCGGCCGCACCCACCAAGTTGAGACTGCTCGCCACCAGGCCCTCACCGATGGTTTCGAACGATTCGAACTTGTACGCGTTTACCTGGATGCCACCGGAAAACGCGGACGAGACGTCCTCCGTCAGATCGTTGGTGACCGTG
>JBBSMO010000307.1:0-4071 GCA_038233155.1 Longimicrobiales bacterium | reverse complement strand
TGGGGAATGTCGTAATTGATGACATGGCTCACATGCTCGATGTCGAGGCCGCGGGCGGCGACGTCGGTAGCGACCAGCAGATCTGCGGCTCCTTCGCGGAAGCGGCCCATCACCCGGTCGCGTTGCGACTGGCTCAGCCCGCCGTGCAGCGCCTCCGGCCGGTAGCCGCGCACCAGGAGCGACTCCGCCAATTGGTCTACCTCGTTGCGCGTCCGGCAGAAAATGATGGCAGATGCAGGCGCCTCGACATCGAGGATGCGGCCGAGCGCTTCCAGCTTATGTGCGCGCGGGACCACATACGCCACCTGCCGCACCAACGGCGTATCGAGCCGTTCGCTCTTGACCGTAACCCGCTCGGCGCTGCGCATGTGCCGCCGCGCCAGATCCGCGATTCGTGAAGGCATGGTCGCCGAGAACAACGCGGTCTGCCGCGTGTCGGGAGTTTCATCTAAGATCGCTTCGATATCATCGATGAACCCCATGTCCAGCATTTCGTCGGCCTCGTCCAGCACGACAAAGCGGACTTGGGCAAGGTCCAAGGTCCCGCGGCGGATGTGGTCCAGCAACCGCCCCGGCGTTCCGACTACTACCTGCACGCCGCGTTTCAGCGCGCGCAACTGACGGTCTATCGCCTGCCCGCCGTACACCGGCAGCACGCTCACCCGCCGGTGCTTGCCGTACTGGTGCACCGCCTCCGCCACCTGCACCGCGAGTTCGCGCGTTGGGGTCAGAATCAGCGCCTCTACCGCCCGGCTTTTCGGGTCCAGCCGCTCGATGATGGGCAGAGCGAAGGCCGCGGTCTTCCCCGTCCCGGTCGCTGCCCGGCCAATCACATCCTGCCCGTTCAGGAGGAGCGGAATACTCTCCTTCTGCACGGGTGTCGGCTCCTCGTACCCTAGCTCGGCCAGTGTGCGCAGGACCCCGTCGCCGAGCCCGAGATCTGCAAACCCCTGCTCGTCGGAATTATCGCTCATGAATTAGTGCGTGTATGATGACAGACCTGCGAGGGCCGTTGTCGTTATGAGGAGGTTCAGTACCCACAGTAGTCAACATCCGGCTCATCCGCGAATGCGTGCAGCGCGCCTTCCACCTCGGGGTATTCCGCTAGGAGTGCGCGCAGCCGCCGGAACGACATTCTGAGCCGGCGCTCGCGCAGCAGATCATCGGGCGGGATAGGGGGCAGAATCCACTCGGGCAGGTACTTGTCGGTGGTTGGCGACTCTGAAGTGTTCGTGAGCCCCTCGGCGGGCGGGCAAACGCCGAGCCCGGATTCGACCAGCGCGTAGCCCAAATCCGGGTCGAGCCCTTCTTCC
The DNA here is from genome assembly GCA_038233155.1 of Longimicrobiales bacterium. Lineage (GTDB taxonomy): Bacteria > Gemmatimonadota > Gemmatimonadetes > Longimicrobiales > Longimicrobiaceae > JBBSMO01. Next base: position 2,758 of record JBBSMO010000307.1, on the reverse strand, counting down.
TCCGCCACTACGTACAGCTTTTCGGCGAGCTCGCGCGGCATCCCTGCCTCGGTACCCGCCTCGACGATCTCGTTGAAACGCCGCCCGCGCACGGGGTCATCGGCCGGCGTGAAGATGCAGTCTACGCTGCCGAAGTAGGTATCCTCGCCGCGCCGGTGCCGCCGGCGTTCGCGATAAGCATTCAGAACGTGATTCGGGCGTGCCTCTTTCTGCGGCTCCATCGTGCCTGGAAGAATGAGATTGAATTATGATGCGCCGCCCGCACCTGCCGGCGGCGGGACTCGTCGCCTGTCGCGCAAAGTACGGACCAGAGACACGGCGTCGGCGCGATCTTTGCGCCGGGTTTGTCCGTTGCACCGCCCCGCCCGTCGGTTTCGGTCGGCGGGGAGGCGCAGCGTACTGCATCAACCGCTTCCTTCAGGAGGAAACTCATGGCTGACATCGACGTAACCCGTAAAAGCCCTAGCATCTGGCCGTGGATCATCGGCTTGCTCGTGCTCGCGTTGCTCATCTGGGGGCTCGCCGAAATGCTCGGAGATGATGACGACGTAGACACGATTACGACGGAAGAGGTGATTCCGGCCCCAGTCGCCGTGGAAGATTCCGATCTGGATCCCGCGCCGCTGGCGGTACCCGCCGTCGTAACGGAGTTCGCCGAGACCTGCGCGGTCTCCACATCGAACGCCGATATGGGAGCGGAGCATCGCTTCACGACCGAGTGCGTCCGCCGTATGGCTGGCGCGCTGGACGGAGTGATCCAGCGGAACAACATTTCCGGGACAGATGTGGACGCACGCCTCGCCAACTTCCGTCAGATGGCCGACGCGCTCGAGAGTAGCAGCCCCGAAGCGACGGATCATGCGAACATGGTACGCAACGTATTCATGTCCGCAAGCGACCTGATGAGCGCGGTATATCAGGCGAGCTACAGCACAGTGCAGCAGATGGGTCCCGAGGTCACGCAGATCAGAGACGCTGCCCAGGCCATACGGGGAGACGCCCAACTGCTGAACCAGCAGGATGCAGTCACCACCTTCTTCCGGGAAGCCGGCGAAGCAATTCGCATGATGGCGACAACGCCGGCTGCCGCGTAGGCTCGACGCGTCGCAATCCGGCAGATCGCCACCCTCCTCCGCGGCCTTGTACCGCGGTCCTTCGCGGGACCGCGGTACAAGGCCGCAAAGGGAGCCTGGACAGCGAGCCGCCCGCATTGTATGATCCCGCAGACGAGCATCTACAACGACTCGACACCCTGCAACTCCTATCCCGCTGATCATGGCCGATCTGGACGTTCGACGAGACGACCTCGATACCCCGCCGGATGACTACACCATGGGCGAGGTGGTATTCTGGGTACTCGGAATCTTGATGATCCCGCTCGTCCCGATTCTGATGGTGGTGTTCCTGACGCCGCACAGCGGAATGTGAACCCGGCAGAAGTGGCAAGTTGCTGCGCCCGCGCGGCGTGCTCAGGGATCTAGCGCACGTCGTCTACGTCCCGGACGGATACCCCCGTGACGGGGCGGATAGTCGGCCAATCACTCGCATCCGATTCTGATACCGCGCCCCACACTCTGCGGCTGAGAAAGGTGGTCTTTCCCGGCGCGAGCGACACCACCCCGAGATCCAGCAGCTCTGAGTTCGCGCCCGCATAAGCGGTCACGGCTAACTGGACCCGGTGCTCGCCAGGGGACAGGCGGAAGCGGACGAGTGAGACGCGGTCGGGCAGCAGTGTCCACGAGCGGGTATCCGCACGTTCAAGAGCATTCGCGGCGGTGTTGGTGACGAGCCCAACCAGGAAACCGGCGACCTCGCCTCCCTCTTCTTCCGCTTTGTCCTCAGCCGCTTGGGTCACCGCGTACTTCAGCAGCGCACGTGCGATGAGGCGTGCGGTGGCGGCGACCCGCTCCGACTGCAGATCTGCCGAAACCAGGCGCGAGGGGTTGAAGGTCGGCGGTGCCGGCGCCGACACCCCGTCGATCAGAACTTGAACCCTCGCGGGACGGCTTGCCTCCTCCCGGATAACGGGCCAGGCCAGCTTGAGCAGGTGGGCGATCTCTCCGCCGCGGGCCCGGTACGCCAGCGGGATGTCGCCAACTTGGATGCCCGCAACGGGGTGCGCAGGATCCCCCCAGAGTCGCTCCTCGAGGCGCCCGGCCAAGTGAGAATGGTCGCCACTTCGTAGGAGTTCGGCTTCGTCGTCTTCCAGCAGCGGGATGTATAGATCTTCTTGGGCGCGGTGCGCCACGAAGCCGTGCTCGATGAGCACCACCAAGTTGGCGCCGGGTGCGGAATCGGCGGGGGGCAGCCCGTACCGGTCGCGGGTCGCTTGCGCGACGTCCGAGACGCCGAGCGCGGTGGCAGTCGCGGCGAGATCTGCCGCGAGGGTGGCGGGCACCCGCACCTGCTCCCGGTCATCGCACGCGTCGAACGCGCGCTCCGCGTGTCGTAGGGAGACTAGCGCATCGTTCGCTTCTCCCGCCGCGGTGAAAACGAGGCCGCTCAGGTACTGCAGAAAGCCGTCGCCGGCGCAGCGTAGCTCGAGATCTCCCGCCTCGCGTCGCATGATCAGGGCGCTCGCCTTTCGCGCCTCGACGGCGGCAGACGCGGCGTCGTCCAAGGCGAGGTAGTTAAGCATGCGATAATAGGCAATCGCCCCCAGCTCGGTCCGCGAAGGCGTATACCGGATGATGCGGTCGTTCAACAGGACGGCGCCCGCGGCACTCGTCAAGCTGGCGGTATAGCGCCGCTCCGCCAC
>JBBSMO010000306.1:0-4086 GCA_038233155.1 Longimicrobiales bacterium | reverse complement strand
CTGTTAATTCCGCAATCCGCAATCCGCAATCCGCAATCAGAATCGGCTGGCGTCACATCCGCGGGAGGGGGACGAAGGCGCAGGCTGCGCTGCAGGCGGCGCACGCGGAGGGGCCGTTCACCAGTGTAGAGGATGTGGTCCGGCGGGTAAGGCTGGGGCGTGCTGAGGCGCTGCACTTAGCGCGCGCCGGCGCCTTCGAAGCGTGGGAGCCGGGGCGGCGCCGCGCTGCGTGGGAAGCGTTACGCGCCGCGGGCGACACGCTGCCGCTCGCGCCCGCGCGGCGTCTGCCCTTCGACCCCCTCGAGCTCGAGGGGCCCGAGCTGATCTTTTTAGACTACTTAGCGACCGGCATCAGCGTGCACGGCCACCCCGTCGAGCACCTGCGGCCGCGACTCGAGCGGGCGGGTGTCGCCTCGAGCCAAGACCTGCAGTGGGTGCCGAACGGCTTCAAGGTCACGGTCGCCGGCCTGATCATCGTGCGGCAGCACCCCGCCACCGCCAAAGGCACCGTCTTCCTGCTGATGGAGGACGAATTCGGCTTCGTCAACGTCATCGTCTCGCCCGAGCTCTACCGCGCGAATCTCGAGACCGTCAAGTACGCGCCCTTCCTGATGGTCGAGGGCCACTTCGAGCGCAACGCTTCCGTGCTGAACGTAGTCGGCAAGCGCTTTCGCGCGCTCAAGACCGCGCCGCTGGCGAGCCGCTCGCATGATTTCCGGTGACGGTGGCATTAGGCAATCTGTAAAATCAGCTCGCCGTCTCGAGGATCTGGTACATCTCCGCCGGGGTGAAGTGGTACGCTTCGTTGCAGAAGTGGCAGACCACCTCGGTGCGGTCTTTCTCCTCCTCCTGGATGATGTTGTTTACCTCGTCCCGGCCCAAGCTGGCGATGGCGGACTGGAATCGGTCGCGCGAGCAGGGGCAGAAGAATGTAATGGGCGATTCGTCCAGCACCTCGAACCCATCGGGGAAGATGCGGGCGAGTGTCATCCGCGGGGTAATCCCCTGCTTCAACAGCTTGGTAGGGTGCGGAAGAGCGGCGATGCGCTGCTCGATGCCGGCGATCTCCGCATCGGCGAGGCCGGGGAGCAGTTGCACGAGGTAGCCGCCCGCGGCGTCAACGCTTCCGTCGCGACGAACAAATACCCCCAATCCCACCGCGGAAGGAATCTGCTCGCTCTGCGCTAAATAGTACGCCAGATCATCGCCAATCTCGCCCGATTGAAGCTCGGTCACGCCACTGTAGGGTTCGCGCTCTCCCAACTGCTTGGTGACCGACAGATACCCCGAAGTTCCAACTACACCCGCGACATTCAATTTCCCCGGGCGGATGCTGTCGGCATGCACCTGCGGGTTGCTGGCCAAGCCGCGCACCTCTCCTGCGCCGTTCGCCGTGCAGATGACACGGCCTAGAGGACCGTTGCCGCGGATCTCGACCGTGAGCGACTGCGACTCTTCCTTGAGCGAGGCGGCGGCCAGCAGCAACGCGCCCATCGCAGTTCTGCCGAGCGCAGCAGTCGCGGCGGGAAAGGCTCGATGCCTGCGCTGCAGTTCCTCCACAATCGCGGTTGCATCCATGGCGAAAGCACGCACCTGCCCGCCGAGTGCGGTGGCACGTACGATATGATCCGAATTCATGCTATGGTATCTCCTTGCTTGGTATTCGGTTGCGGCTCGATATCGGGACTGGGTGAAGTACACCCGCTGCGCTCTGATGAGCCGCGCGACAACGGCGCAGACGCACGCCGCGGCGCGGAGGCACAAGGTATGCTCGCGACTTGCCTGCACCGCGGCGCACCCGCCGCAGACCGCTTCCTACCCGAACCCTCCCGGTGCCGGAATGAACAACCCGCAGGCAGAGCAGCACTTTGATTCGTTGGTCGCCCAGCTCCACGACTGGACTGAGTCCGCCGTCGCGCTGGACGCCGGCCACTTCCCTGCCGAGATGCTGCGCGATCTCGAAGATCTGATCGACGAGCTCAAAGGTGTGCTCGAAGATTCGGATGATTACCAGCAGGACGACATCACCGAGCTCTTCGTCACTCCCGAAATGGCTGAGGTGATCGGCCGCTTTCCGCGCGTCCGGCGCATGATCGACCGCGCCTGGGGTCCCAAGCTCACCGGCATGATCGAAGAAGAAGGCGCAGGCTTCGGCGGCTTCGACGACGAGGAAGAAGAGGAAGATGATGATGACGATTAAGTCCCCGCGGTTGCAGAAGCTGCGACAGGGTTGGCATGGCGGGTGACCGCAAGCAGGTGCTCGTCATAGACGATCACGAGGACGAGCGGGAGATCCAGCGTGCCATGCTCACCCACCTCGGCTACGAGGTCCGCGCTGCCGGGGACGGAGCGGCCGGAATCGAAGCTGCCTGTTCCGAAATACCGGACCTGATTCTGCTCGATGTCGCCATGCCTGGCATGGACGGCTTCTCTGTCTGTCGTGCGTTGCGCGCTGACACGCGTACGGCAGATGTGCCGATACTGCTCTATACGGCCTCCGTTGTAGGAGATCTAGAGGATCTAGCCCGGGCGGCGGGTGTTACCGCGGTTCTCACGAAACCCCTCGACCCGCGCTCCGTCGCGGCAGCCATAGGCGAGCACATTTCGGAGCGACGGGCGTGAGGCGCTCTCGCATCGGTTCCTGGGCGCCCGTCTTCTACCCTCCCCATCGCTGATGTCCCACAACGACTCGAGCCGGTCCGAGGTTTCCACCCCCGCGGATCGCGTGGTCGCCCCCGCGCCGCCGCCGGGGCCCGTCTACTTGCGGCCGGAGCACCTCTACAAAGCGGCCGGCCTGTTATTCCTCTTCGCACTGTTCTACCGCTTCTTCGACGCGGTTGCCCAAACGCTGCTGATCCTCTACGCAGCCGCAATACTGGCGGTGTTGTTGAACACGGTGGTGAGGGCGTTTCCGGTGCAACGCAAATGGGTGAGTGCTGTACTCGGAGTCGTGCTGATCGGCGCCCTAGGAGCGTTGCTCTGGTTCGGACTTCCCGCGCTGCTAGGCCAGCTAAGGAACATTTCCGGAGAAGCGCCGGCACTGCAGGCACAACTCCAGAACGCCGAAACCTGGCTCCGAGAAAACACCGGCCTGAACATTCAGCTAGTCGGGCCGCAAATGCAGGAGATGGTACGGAATGCGTTCGGCGGCAGCACGGGCGGAGAACTGATGGGCCGCGCCCAAAGCCTGATTGGCGTGCTGTTCGTCCCCCTGCTGATCCTCTTCGGCGGCCTCTTCGCGGTGGCCAAGCCAAACGACCGGCTGCTTTCGCCGGCCTTGCGGTCCGTGCCGCGCGACATGCGCCTCGCCTTCCGCCGCATGCTCGAGCTGCTCGGCGTGCGCATTGTTGGCTGGCTGCAGGGAACGTTGATCGGGATGATTGCGGTGGGAGTGCTCAGCTTCGTTCTGTACTCCCTGATCGGCGTTCCGAACGCGCTGCTGATCTCGGTCATCAACGCGTTGCTCGAATTCATCCCCCTGCTAGGCCCGTGGGTCGGCGGTGGTATTGCCGTGGCCGTCGCCTTTCTTGACGACCCCTCGAAAGCGCTCTGGGCCGCCCTTGCCGCCCTCGCCATTCAGCAGATCGAGAACAACCTGATCCTCCCCTTTGCCATGGCCAAGGCGGCGGACCTACATCCGCTGGTGACCCTGTTCGCCCTGGTCCTGTTCGGCAGCCTTTTCGGCTTTCTCGGCATTCTGCTGGCAATCCCTCTGGTCCTGCTGTTCTGGACCGTAATCGAGGTGCTTTGGGTCGAGCGGGCTATCGATACCGACGAAGATCCCATCGCCCCTGTCGTGAAAGAGTAGAACAGCGATTCAGGACTTGGATTTGAGATTTTGAATTCTGGATTGACTGGCTTCGCCTCCGCGCTGGACAGATCGTGCTCGTCACACGTCATTCATCGCGAGGCGGTGTCGGAGCGGCGCTCGACGGCGGCGGCCTGCGGCCAGAGGCTGTGCCGACCTTTGAGCATGGGGGCAAGGGCGGCGAGCAGCCCGGAGAGGGTCTGGAACCTCTCGTCAGGGGCGGCGGCGAGGCAACGCAAAATGATCGCCTCGAGCTCGCGCCCGATCTGCGGGTTGTG